>JBOFDD010000336.1:0-19269 GCA_051646645.1 Bacteroidales bacterium
CTTCGATCGATTTTGATATGGAAGGTGCTGTTGATATTCCTGTGTTCGATCAGTCCAAAGCGATAGATCCGCCTAAAGTGTCGTTTAATGCGGATTATAATCCGTTCCAGACGCCACGCGTGTCCTCTTATTCTCCGGGAGGCAGTAGCGGTTCATCCTACGGTCAGACTTACCAGAGTAAAGTGTCACCTTCGGGATGGGAGAATCTTTATCCCGATAAAACGGACGAAGCAGAAGCGACCTCTTCAGATGACGATTCAACCTTTTTTCAGCCAGCTACTCACTTTCTGGATCAGTCTGAAAATGACGAACCATTCCTTATGCCGGAACCCAAAGAAGTAGTTGTCGAAGAGCAAGAAAAACAAAATTCTTTTGATTTCGGCAGTCAGGAGGATAAGCCTGTCGCTCTTCAGGGAGGTCTTGTTCAGCTGAATGGTAAATATATTGTAACGAACATTTCTTCGGGTATGATGTTAATAGATCAGCATCGGGCTCATATTTTGATTTCTTACGAAGAGAATCTGGAAAGGATTACTTCTCAGCAGACAACCTCTCAACGGGTGCTGTTTCCTGAAATCATTGAGTTTACTCCGGCTGAATCGGCCTTTATACCTGAAATAATAGAAGAGCTTTATCATCTGGGATTTGATATTTCGGATTTAGGAGGAAACAGCTTTTCAATTAACGGCATACCGGGTGATATCAAACGTAGTAAAGTCCGTGATACATTGATTGATCTGGTTCATACCGCTCAGGATAAAGTTGGAGCACCCCAGGAAGAGATACAGAAGCAGCTGGCTCTTTCGTTTGCGAAATCAACGGCAATCCCATATGGTAAATCATTATCGCAGGATGAGATGCAATCGCTTGTAGATCGTTTGTTTGCTTGTCAGGTTCACAATTATACACCGGATGGGCGCAAAATCATCGTAGTGCTTGATGCTAATGAAATAGATAAGAAATTTAGCTAATCAGATCATGTTTGCAATAAATCTAACCGCATTGTTACCGCTTCGAATAGCGGCTGATGAAGCTGCCGAGCAGCTGACACAAATTCTTTTCGGAGAGTTGTTTTATGTTATCGAACAAATTGACAGATGGAGCAAGATTCGTAATGTAGCCGATAACTACGAAGGATGGGTTGACTCTAAGATGATAACCCGTCTCGATCAGCTTGAGTTTACACGACTTTTGTATGCTTCGGTTCATTATATCAGTGAGTCCTTGTCAAAGGTGACAATAAACGATGAAGCGATCTGTTTACCAATGGGATCGTTCCTTCGCGGTTACGATCCGGTAACGGAGATCTATCACGTTAATGATGCCGTTTATTCTATACCAAAAGATCAGACGTGTGTGGCTCCTTTAGAAAAAAGCGCAGGTGTTTTGATGCAAATGGCAAATAAAATGATGAATGCGCCTTATTTATGGGGTGGCAAATCTATATTGGGCTTAGATTGTTCCGGTCTTACACAGATTACATTCCGTATGGCCGGTATCGTTCTGCCGCGTGATGCACGCCAGCAAATTCAGCATGGACAGGTTATCCCGTCATTAAACGAAGCACATACCGGCGATTTGCTGTTTTTTGCAACAGCAGACCAGAAGGTGAAACATGTAGGAATCTATGTTGCTCCGAATAAAGTACTCCACGCTTCAGGTTATGTTCATACAGACGATCTTGATGCAGAAGGAAATATTCTTTCAAAGATAACCACTTA
This sequence comes from Bacteroidales bacterium, assembly GCA_051646645.1. Taxonomy (GTDB): domain Bacteria; phylum Bacteroidota; class Bacteroidia; order Bacteroidales; family UBA7332; genus UBA7332. The sequence continues at coordinate 1,722 of JBOFDD010000336.1, forward strand.
CTCGCATTATCACCTTGCCGGAATACGCCGGTTAATTGTTTGATCAATCAACATGCATTTTATTGCATATCAGATATAAAAAAGAGAGATTGCAGCTCAGACTGTAGTCTCTCTTTTTTGTTTCATCCAACTTAATACTAAGTAGTTGTTTTATCCTGTAGCTCCTGTCTTACGAAGTTTTCTTATTTCAAATTGTTCGTAAATGAATACTTTCTGTGTCTTTTTGATATTAAAAAAATGAATCAGTTTCTGAGTAGGTTTTAACCTGAAATTAATGCCATTTTCTCTGGAAAATAGCCTTTTAAAAAATCATACGTTCAAAAGCGCCGGAACATACGTTCGAAAATATATTTTCATACGTTTGTTTTCAAAAAATGGAACGTATATTCTCGCGCGGAGATACGTTCCATTTTCTAAAAAGAACCGCATTTCGCGGCGCAGAAGTATGTATTTGCCGGCTGGGATATACGCATATTAAAAACAGACCATTACGGTATTGACTATCAGACAATTACATAATGCACCAAGAATAAGCTGTACGTGCAGAAAAAAATCCCGAAGGATTCTATCACAAGCAGAGTGATTAGGATTTTGACAAAAAGAAAGCAAAAACGAATATTCCCGAACAGAGCCGGTTAAACTATTTAGGATCGTCTCAATTCTATATAAGTGAATTATCTCCACATGAAAAAAGAAAAGCAGTATACAGACGAAACAATAAGTTTCCGATTTGTTATATCAGAGTTGAATGTTACAAATACATTTCAGTATTTTTACAGATTCAAAGATATACTTTGCTTCAAAATTGACATCATATGAAAAATACTGCATTAAAAATCAGCTGTGTTTTACTCATTGCATTTGGATTTACATCAAATGCCTATACACAGGACAATGACTGGACATCATGGCAAAGCCTGAAGGTCAGCCATAAATTTATGTCAGATTTTGCTGCATCGTTAAAACTGGAAACAAGACTGAAGGATGATTTTGGAGTATTTGACCGCTGGGGGCTTGCAGCAGGAGCAAGCTACCGTATATTACCATTCTTAAAAGCTGAAACAGGATATGAGTTTCATCATCGTTACAGGGGTTCGGAAATATGGAAAGTGAGATACCGCTACCAGTTTGGGTTATCAGCATCCACAAAATGGAATGGCCTTCAATTTTCATTACGTGAGCGCTTCCAGCAGACTTTTGATCAGGGAAACGTAGAAACACGATTAAGATCGAGAGGTATTATCGGATATAAGCCCAATAATAGCATATTGACTCCTTACTTTTCAATGGAGGTCTATCAACCAATTAATGAAGGATCATTCTGGCACGCTTCTCGGTTGCGCTATCGCCCGGGAATACAAATTGCTCTTTCTGATAAGTGGTCGGCAGATGTCTTTTATATGTATCAGACAGAAGAGGGTGTAAGTAAAAACGTAATAGGATTTGAGTTTGGCTATGAGTTATGATATAAAAAGCCTCTTCACTTTCTACTGAAGAGGCTTTTTATATTGAGGTCATCCCGACTTTTGGGCGCTAATAAATTTTAGACTGTTCCAAAATACATCTATAAACATGCTGAAATTCTTTGCTTTGACACCTCAATCGATTGATTTAATTTACTCTTTAACCAATCAACAGGAGGTAATTCTGTATAGTAGTTAGCGACGTGAATGCCAGACTGACCAAGTTCAAGTAACTCTACAAGCTCATCATCTTTTTCGGCACAAAGCAATATTCCAAGTGGCGACTCTTCTCCTTCTGCCCGTTCATATTTATCAAGCCAACGCAAATATAATTCTAACTGACTTTTATGTTCCGGTCTAAAGGGGCCAAGTTTGAGCTCAATCACCACCATCCTACGGAGTTTACGATGATAGAAAAGCAAATCAATATAGTAATCTTTATCTCCTATAACAATCCGTTTTTGCCTTGCCATAAAAGCAAAATCAGTCCCTATCTCGAGTATAAACTCTTGCAAATGGGAAAGAATAGCTGATTCGAGATCTTTTTCTGAATATGTATCCTGCAATCCTAAAAAATCAAGAAACAAAGGATCTCTAAATACCATTTCAGGTGTCATTTTTCTCTCTTCTTTCAATAAAGAAAGATCAGCCTTTATTGTTTGTTCAGGCTTACGGCTAATAGCTGTACGTTCATAAAGCATGGAATCAATACGCTCAGAAAGAGTTCGAGAACTCCAATGTTCATTTTTACATATCTCTATATAAAAAGAGCGTTTCAACTCATCATCGATAAACATCAACTTACGAATATGAGTCCAACTCAAATCTATACTCAGTGCGTATAGAATTGAATCATCCGGAAAAACTTCTGCACTTCTCAAGCAGTGACGAAGCTGTTGCTCACTCCACCCTTTGCCATATAACAACGTAAGATCTTTGCTGAGATTAGCAATAACTTGCTTGCCATACTCTGCACGTTTATCCTGAAGTATTTCTTCTTTAATTCGTTTTCCGATCCGCCAATAAAGCAATGTCATAGTACTATTCACACTAACAGCAATCTGCTGTTTACTTTCGTCTATCCACTGTTTTATCTGCGAATTAAGACTTTTGTTTTCTTCTGGTAAAGATTTCATTATTTCAAATATAGATAAATACAAACATATAAAACGAAACTTTATAAATAGAGGAATTTAAAACCAGCTTACAACCTGATTCACTCCTTCGATAAACACGACATAACGAATAAACTTACCTAAAAGCATGGCAATAGCAACTACATAAACATTGCTTCGCATAAAGCCCAGTGCTACGGCAATAATATCCCCAATACCTGGCAGAAAGGCAAAGAAGGCGGTCCAGGATCCTTTGTGCTGCAACCAGTTCTGAAACCTGTCTATTTTCGCTTTCGGTACTTTGAGGTATTTCTCTACCCATTCAATTTTCCCAAGATGCCCGAGCCAGTAGCAACTCATACCACCTAACCAGTTTCCAAGTGTGGCAGCTGCCACGCATCCCCACTGATCCATTCCGGCAAGAATTAATGCACTAAAAACAACTTCAGAGCTAAAGGGCAGGATAGTTGCAGCAAGGAATGCTGCTATAAAAAGTCCGATATAACCCCATTCAGCGAATTCAATCATAAATAAAAAATTATAGGACTAAGAAGCCCGTTAGTATATATAAGAATAACGCAATCCAGAAAAGGTAGTTGACAGCCCGTCCTTTTTTTGTCGTAAAATAGTTGGCAAGGAAGTAAGCTGCAAGAAAATCTGCCGACCAGTGGAATGCTTCCAGTGAAGAGTTCTTGAATAAGGATAACCCGAAAAGGACGAAATACATAAGGAGTAAAAAGTCAAAAGAACTTCTCACTCTTACTTTATCCTGTGATAAACCGAACTTCAGAGAAAAAGCTGTAACCAATATCATAACCAGTGTTGTGGCAGAGTGAATAATCTCTTCCATACCCCAACTCTGCGGATCGGGCAGCTGAAATTGAATCAGACTTGTAAAAGCTGAAAGAATTTCATGTTGCTTTCCTAGTATAAAGTATGGAAAAACTGCTATTATATAAGGAGCTGCTATTCCAAACAAAACGGCGGCAACGTTCTTTATATTTACAACGCGCATAAATACAAGAGCGACAAAAAGAAGCGGAGTCAGCCATATCAGATCCAGACAGAATAACGAAGCGACCGAAAAGAACAATGCAAAGTTAAAGATCGCTCTTTGCGACTTCTCCTGCTGGTAGGAGTAAAACAAAAACAGATAGCTTAACCCCAGAAAGAATACAGTTGCAGCCGAAGCTACTGAAGTATTTATACCTATATACTGCAAACTTATTGTGAGAAAAAACACAAAGGGAAGTGTACTCTTTTCACGGATCAGACTGTACTGGTCAATGATCTGTAAAAGGAGAAAAGCAGAAAGCAACGCTATCACTGTGAGCGCGGTGCTGTTCCAAATGAGAGAAAGATCCGGTAAAAAAAAGGTAATCAGACCTGTTACAGGCTTAACCTCTTTTGTCATATCTGCCGGAGCTGAAACAAAAAAGTCCAGTAAGAGATAAATCCCCGACAACAGAATGGTCAGCGGGATAGTCAACTGGCTTTTTATGATCTTACTTATATTTGTCATAATAAAAAACGGGCTATAAACGAATTATAGCCCGAATGTATAGATTTTTTTCTATTGATTAAAGATCAAATCCGATATCTGAGCGGAAATATTTACCGTCATACGAAATTTTAGCTGCATTGCGGAAAGAAGTAGCTAATGCTTCGTCTTTTGAATTCCCGTAAGAACTTACCGCAATAACACGACCTCCATCTGTTACGATTGCGCCGTTTACCTCTTTTGTTCCTGCATGGAATACGATAGAATCTTCGATCTGATCTAACCCTGAGATTACTTTTCCTTTTTCATAATCTCCCGGATAACCACCTGATACAAGCATTACGGTTACTGCCGAACGAGGATCTTCTTCAAGCGTTTTCTCTTCCAGGTTTCCATTAGCAACTCCTTCAAAAAGATCAATCAAGTCTGATTTAATACGCAGCATAACAGCTTCCGTCTCAGGGTCACCCATACGCACATTGTATTCAATAACCATTGGTTCGCCATTAACGCGGATTAGTCCAAGGAATATAAAACCCTTGTACTCAATGCCTTCAGCTTTCAATCCGTTTACAGTAGGAATAACAATGCGCTCTTCCACTTTCTGCATAAACGTTTCGTCAGCAAAAGGAACCGGAGAAACAGCACCCATACCACCTGTATTCAAACCGGTATCGCCTTCGCCAATTCGTTTGTAATCTTTTGCAACCGGAAGTATTTTATATGAATTCCCGTCAGATAAAACAAACACTGAACATTCGATACCACTAAGAAACTCTTCGATTACTACCGTATGACTTGCCTGTCCGAACATTCCGTTCAGCATAGCTGCCAACTCTTGTTTAGCTTCTTCTAATGACTCAATAATCAAAACGCCCTTACCGGCAGCCAGTCCGTCTGCTTTCAGTACATACGGAGCTTCAAGCGACTCAAGAAAAGCATAGCCTTCGTTAAGTGTTTCTTTCGTAAAGCTCTGATAGCGGGCTGTAGGAATATTGTGACGCATCATGAATGCTTTGGCAAAATCTTTGCTCCCTTCTAACTGAGCACCCTCTTTTGATGGTCCGATCACAGGAATATGTTTCAACTGGTCGTCGTTTTTGAAGAAATCAAATACCCCTTTTACCAAAGGATCTTCAGGACCGACTACCACCATATTGATGTTATTGGCAAGGACAAACTCCTTCACTTGAGGAAAATCAGATGCAGCCATTGGTACGTTTGTGCCAAGCATTGCTGTGCCGGCATTTCCGGGTGCAATAAACAGTTTATTCAACTTGTTGCTTTGTTTCATCTTCCATGCTAACGCATTTTCTCTTCCTCCGGAACCAAGTAATAGAATGTTCATGTCTTCTGTTGTAATAAATCGATTATAATTAGATGTTATCTTAAATTCTTCTCAAAATAGCGCGTAATCACCTCGTGTAAATGCACACGATCAATTCCTCTGACATTGTGTTCATGTCCCGGATAAACGAAATAATCGGGATAGGTACCTGCTTTTACACATGCATCCAGAAAGCGAAGCGCATGCTGCATAAGTACAACATTATCTTCATCATCGTGAATCAAAAGAAGATTACCTTTCAGGTCACCTGCACGATTGCTCAGATTGCTCTCTTTGTAACCAACCGGATTCTCCTGTGGTGAGTCCATATAACGCTCGCCATACATGATTTCATAAAGATCCCAGTTTGTTACAGCTCCACCTGCTACACCTACTTTGTATATTTCGGGATAAGTAAGCAGCAGGTTTGTAGTCATAAAGCCACCAAAGCTCCATCCGTGTACACCAATACGGCTTTTGTCAACATAAGGAAGAGATGTCAGAAACTCAGCTCCCTTCACCTGATCTTTCATCTCCTCTGTACCAAGCTGACGGTGGATAATGCTTTCGAACTCGTGTCCGCGATTTGCAGATCCACGGTTATCAACCGTAAATACCACATAGCCCAGTTGAGCCATATAAACATCCCATCCGCGTGCACCGCCCATCCACGAGTCGGTTACCAACTGAGCGTGTGGTCCACCATATACATATACTACAGCAGGATATTGTTTTGTTGAATCAAAATCAACCGGTTTAATCAGACGGTAATACAAATCTGTTTTCCCGTCAGCAGCCTTAATTGTTCCCAAAGTTATTTCAGGCATCGTATAATTTTTATACGGATCGGATGCTTTCAACAGGTTAGTCGATTTTAGCGACTTCGTATCCACAACATCTATGCGGCGCGGGGTTGCCGTGTTGCTGTAGTTATCAATCAGGTAGCGTCCGTTTGCCGAAAGCTGTACATTGTGTATCCCGTTTGCCGGAGTCAGACGGGTACGTTTACCTGATTTCAGATCCACCTTATATGTATTTTTCTGAATTGGTGAAGCCTCTGTTGACTCTATAAACAGATTCTCACCTTTTTCGTCGAACCCTAAAACATTCAGCACCATCCAGTCACCCTGTGTAAGCTGACGTTTCTTATTTCCTTTAATATCGTAAACATATAAATGGTTAAAACCATCCTGCTTGCTTTGCCAGATAAATTCATTCGCATTATTCGGCAGGAACAAAACCGGATTTTCAGGTTCAACATATCTTTCGTCTGTCTCCTTAATAAGCGTAGCTACACGTTTACCTGTTTTTGCATCGTAAGTAACCAGCTGAAGCGAGTCCTGTCCGCGATTCAGCTCACTGATATAAATCAGAGATTCATCAGGCGACCAAGCTATATTTGTCAGATATTTCTCTTTAGGTAGTCCCGTTTTAAGATATACGGTATCTTTCGTTTCGGCATTGTAAACGCCTACTGTTACATGATGGCTTTTTGAGCCTGCCATCGGGTAACGAATTTCGTTAATTACAGCCGGCTTCTCTTTGATTGACAACAACGGATATACCGGAATCATCGTTTCATCCATACGATAGAAAGCAAGCTTATCTCCTGAAGGAGACCAGAATGTACCTTTCGTAATTCCGAACTCACGCTGATGCACAGCCTGACCGTTCACAATTCCTTTATCTGTATCATTCGTAAGCTGTACTTCTTTCCCATTGGCATTTACAACAAACAGATTATTATTCTTTGTAAAGGCCATACGTTTTGACGTACGGTTAAAGTCGGCATTAGCACGACCTTTAGTTGCTATTTCGTAGATTATAGTTTTCTTTTTAAAGTCATAACCGGTAAGAGTGTCTCCTTTGTAGAACTCAACAACCGGTTCGCTGCCCTGAGGGAAAGATAAGGCAGGAATCTTCTTCAGTCCGAACGACTGAAAATCTGCAACCGCCAGAAGAGGTTGCTTCTTTGATTTCTTTGCAGGATCCGATACATACAAAGTGTCGCCCTGAGCATAAACAATCTGATTACCGAACCATTGCAGCTGCTTCTTACTTGCGGGAATGAACTTTTGATAAGTCTTTCCTCCCGGAATCAAGTCATGAAGTGTTAGTTTTTGGTTTTGTGCACTCAATGGCATAAGAAAAACGAGTAAGAATAATGTGTAAAGTGTTCTCATACTTGTAAAAACATAGAAAGTGAAGAGTTTTGACTCCTGAGAATCAAACTCTTCACCTTCAATTATTTATTTTTTGAATCTGTCAGCCGGATTTGAAATACGCTGGCGTTTTCCACCCGCATCTCTTGTTCCTGCAGGCTTACGGTCACCTCCGAATGAACGTTCTTTGCGATCTCCGAACGAACGTTCGCCTCTTTCTGAACCGAAACGAGGTTTACGATCTCCGAATTTCTTTTCGCCACCGAAAGAGCGCTCTTTGCGGTCTCCGAATGAGCGTTCGCCTCTTTCTGAACGGTCGAATCCAGGTTTACGATCTCCGAACTTACGCTCGCCTCCGAATGATCTTTCTTTACGATCACCGAATTTGCGATCTCCACCGAACGAACGTTCTTTACGATCGCCAAATGAGCGTTCGCCTCTTTCTGAACGGTCAAAGCCTGGTTTACGATCTCCGAACTTACGTTCGCCAAATGAGCGTTCACCTCTTTCTGAACGGTCAAAGCCTGGTTTACGATCACCGAATTTCTTTTCGCCGTCGAATGAGCGTTCTTTGCGGTCTCCAAATGAACGGTCACCTCTTTGCGAACGGTCGAATCCCGGTTTACGATCTCCGAACTTACGGTCACCTCCGAATGATCTTTCTTTGCGGTCTCCGAATGAACGGTCGCCTCTCTCCTTACGGAATTCGCTACGAGGTGCAGATGCATTTTTCGCAAATTCTTTACGGATTTCATTATCATCACGACGCTTGAAAGTAATAGGTGTAGCCTCTTCAGCTTCAACAGCCTCTCCGCTTTCAGCTAATTTTGTTTTAAACTCTTTGCGTTTTCCTTCGAAAATTTCGAATTTACGGAACTCACAATCCAATCCACCATTCATCAGTTTGATTTTAGCAGACGGACGAAGGCCAATCTTCTCGAAACACTCATAACGGTAGCTCAAAATCCATGTTTCGCAACCAATGAATACGTGTTTCAATCGCTCTCCGATGTTTTCGTACAAACCAAGCAAGTCTTTCGATGAGATACGCTCACCGTAAGGAGGGTTCGTTACGATAACACATTTACCTGTACCCGGAATTTCAGTGTACTCCTGAAGTGGTTTAATCGTCAATTCGATACATTTGCCAACTCCTGCGCTTTTGATATTCTCTTCAGCAATAGCAATTGCACGCGGAGACATATCCGATCCGTAAATTTTGAAATCAAATTCACGTTCGTAGCTATCATCGTTATATAATCTGTCGAATAATTCTTCATCATAATCTTTCCAACGCTCAAATGCGAAATCTTTGCGGTAGATTCCCGGAGGAATATTCAAAGCAATCATAGCTGCTTCGATAAGCAAAGTACCCGATCCACACATCGGATCAAGGAAGTCTGAGTTACCTCTCCATCCTGTTTTAAGAATCATACCGGCAGCCAGAACCTCATTCAAAGGAGCTTCTGTCTGATCCACACGCCATCCTCTTTTATGCAACGACTCTCCCGAGCTGTCTAATGAGATAGTTACCTGATCGTGTGATACGTGAAGATTGATCATCAAATCAGCGTTCGTCATACGAACAGACGGACGTCTGTTGAATTGCTCCATAAAATAATCAACAATCGCATCTTTCGCACGATATGTCAAAAATTTAGAGTGACTAAAATCTTCGGAATATACGGTTGCGTCAATGGAAAAAGTCTGATCAGCCTGGATGTAATTTTCCCAACGAATCTTCTTAATTTGCTCGTATACCTGATCTGTGCTGTTTGCTGTAAACTTAGCAATTGGTTTTAAAATACGTACAGCTGTTCTACAGTGTAGATTTGCTTTATACATCAGTTTTAAGTCGCCTTTGAATGATACCATTCTTCGACCTATCTCAATTTCATCAGCTCCTAAATTGGTAAGCTCTTCTGCTAACACATCCTCCAGTTCGGCGAATGTTTTCGCAACCATTTCAAATTTTTCTGTATTCATTGGTTTCATGCTGAAACTTATAGCTTTTATCCGTTGTTATTTTCTTGTGCAAAAGTAATAAAATAAAAGGGAGTTCATTCTATATGTATTCGTCATTCTTATAATCTTTAACTATAAAAGTCTATAATTTCGGTTGTTTGCATGGAAATTGAAGATTTTAAACAGACTCAACTCAGAAAAAAGGCTTATAATCTAAAAATCAAACATTTCGCAAGCGCCAATTAACGCTTTTGAATGCCGCCCTAAAAGTTATTAACCGGTTGAAAAGAGTGGCACGTTATTAACAAAACAGACAACTTTTCAACAGTTCCGTCAATTGTTCCATGTTTTTTTACGCATGTGAAACATTTTATTTATTACTTTGCCTCAGTGTTATAGCATTTTCGTATAACCCTTATAACCAACATAATAATATGGGCAAAGTAATTGCACTTGCGAATCAAAAGGGAGGAGTTGGGAAAACCACTACTACCATTAATCTGGCAGCATCCCTGGCTGCTCTTGGTAAAAAGGTTCTCGTACTGGATGCAGACCCTCAGGCTAATGCATCTTCAGGATTAGGTGTGGATGTCCGGAGTGCCGAATATTCTATTTATGACTGTCTGGTAAACGGGGCAACCGTAAAAGAAGCTGCCATTCATACGAATTTTGAGAACCTGGATATAATCTGCTCACGCATAGACCTGGTTGGAGCTGAACTTGAATTATTGAATATTGAGAACAGAGAACGCATTCTGGAAAAACTACTGAATGATGTACGTTCTGAATATGATTATGTTTTGATTGATTGTTCTCCGTCATTAGGTCTTATCACAGTAAATTCACTAACTGCTGCAGACTCTGTTATCATTCCGGTTCAGGCCGAATACTTCGCTCTTGAAGGTATCAGCAAACTATTGAATACAATCAAAATCATTAAATCAAAACTAAATCCAAGATTAGATATCGAAGGATTCCTGTTAACCATGTATGACAACCGCCTTCGTCTGGCTAACCAGATCTACGAAGAGTTGAAACAGCATTTTGGCTCGATGGTATTTAACGCAGTCATACATCGCAACATCAGATTAAGCGAGGCGCCGAGTCACGGCCTGCCTGTTATGTACTACGACGCAGAATCGAAAGGTGCAAAAAACCACCTTCTTCTTGCAGAAGAGATTATTGACAAGTATAAGCAAACTAAGAAATAGAGGGAATAACTATGGCATTACCTAAGAAAAGCGTATTAGGAAGAGGGCTTGATGCATTAATCACCCTTGACGAAGTAAAGATTAGCGGATCATCATCCATCAAAGAGATTGAACTTTCTAAGATTCACCCGAATCCGGATCAGCCTCGCCGTGGAATTGAAGAATCGGCTTTAGAGGAGTTAGCACAATCTATTCGCTCATTAGGTGTAATTCAACCTATCACTCTTCGCGAAGTTTCGATGGATAATTACCAGATTATTGCAGGAGAAAGACGTTACCGCGCTTCATTAAAAGCGGGATTGACCGCTATTCCTGCATATGTTCGTAAAGTCAGCGACACTGAACTTCTGGAAATGGCCCTGATCGAAAACATTCAGCGTGAAGATCTGAACTCTATTGAAATCGCATTGGCTTATCAGAACCTGATCGATCAATATAATCTTACTCAGGAAAGATTAAGTGAGCGCGTCGGCAAAAACCGATCAACAATCACAAACTACCTGAGACTCTTAAAACTACCTGCCGGTATTCAGATGGGCATTAAAGATAAGAAGATTGACATGGGACATGCCCGTGCACTGATTTCTATCGAAGACCCGAGCATTCAGCTTATGGTATTCGAAGAAATTATCAAACAGGGACTGTCCGTTCGGAAAGTAGAAGAAATTGTCCGCTCACTTAACAACGGAGAGGAAGTGGCTGAAGTGGTTAAGAAAAAAGAGAAGAAAAACACGATGCCGGAAGAATTCTCTTTACTAAAAAAACACCTGACTAATTTCTTCAGCTCAAAAGTTCAGCTTTCGATCAACGATAAAGGAAAAGGAAAAATATCTATCCCATTCGAATCAGAGGAAGATCTGGAACGACTTATCGCTTTGCTTGATGCACAAAAAGCAAAAGCCGAATAATCTGTAAGGATGTTAATTATTGACATCTTTCTATGTTATAGCCAAATCATGCTATTTTTGTGCGTTCGTTTGTAACGAAAACATACATTATGAAATTCGCATCAAAGATATTCATATTATTTATATCCATCTGGACTATCTCCTTATCTCTGTCAGCTCAATCAGCCGAACTGAGAGAAGGAGTTATTTCTGTGGACTCAATCAATCAAAAATCCCAGCCGGTTGCAGCTAATGACACGATTACTCTGGACGAGAAGAAGATCTTGTCAGATAAGCTACCGAAAGAAGATATTAAAACAATCAAACCTTTCATTCCAGACCCTACCCGTGCTGTTTGGTACTCTGCCTTATTTCCGGGATTAGGACAAATCTACAACCGGAAATACTGGAAGCTACCTATCGTTTATGGTGGTTTCGCAGCAACCTTTTATGCCTACAACTGGAACTCTCAGTTCCTGAAAGACTACTCTCAGGCATATCTGGATATTATGGACAATGATCCGAACACCAAAAGCTACGAAGATATTGTTCCGCCTTCTATGCTTAACTCATACAACCAGGATCAGCTAAAAAACATCCTGAAAAGACAGAAAGATATGTTCCGCCGAAACCGCGACTTAAGTGTCATATCGATGCTGGGCGTATATCTGCTGTCTGTGCTTGACGCATACGTTGATGCTCAACTATTTGATTTTGACATCAATCCCGACATCAGTATGCGTGTTGAACCTACGATTATTATGCCGGAAAAGAGTGCTCCGCAAGGTGTGGGCATTTCCTGGTCATTACGATTCTGATTTTGTTTACGGAGTACGAATAATTGTTTCGCACTCCTGTTTCGCTGTACAAACTAAACTAAATATAAAACATAAATTATGAGGTATAAAATAGCATTCATACTGTTTATATCTATTTTTTCCGGCACATTGCGAAGTGTGGCTAACACATCCTATTATTACTCACAACAGCAATTACTACCGGATACTCTTTCACGAGACGAATCGCCGGCAGTATTGGACAAAACTTTATCAAATAATCTGGACAGTATAATTTCTAACTGGATGTATGCCGGAAAGATAAAATATGACTCAACATGCATTTCCCGCAAGTCTCACTGCCCCTCTCTCCCGGATTCGACCTACATTTCAAGACTGGCAAAAATCACAACTCTCATAGAATTGCCATACAACGATGTAATCAAAAAATATATTGAATATTACACAGGTCCGAGACGCCGTTTCGTTGAACAAGTTCTGGGCTTATCGCAATATTATTTCCCCATGATCGAGCAGATTTTCGATGCAAACGGAATCCCTCTCGAATTGAAATATCTCGCTGTAGTTGAATCTGCGCTCAATCCACGCGCATACTCCAGACAGGGAGCTTCCGGATTATGGCAATTTATGTTACCTACAGGGAAATCATACGGACTGGAGATCTCCACCCTGATAGACGAACGCCAAAACCCTTATCAATCCACATTGGCTGCGGCTAAATATCTGAAATCACTTTATAATATCTACAACGACTGGACTCTGGCTATTGCAGCATATAATTGCGGACCGGGTAACGTAAACAAAGCGATCAAGCGCACATCCGGAAAAAAGGACTATTGGGCAATATACTATAACTTACCGAAAGAGACCCGCGAGTATATGCCTTTATTTATTGCAATTAATTACATCATGAACTATCATCCGGATCATGAGATATGTCCTTCCGTTTGTCCGATTGCTCTGGATATTGACACCGTTAAAATCAATAAAACAGTCCACTTCAGTCAAATTGCAAAAGCAACCGGATTATCTGTAGAGGAACTAAGGGCGTTCAATCCTCAATTCAAACGAGAGATCATCCCGGGTGCTCAGCGCACACATACGCTACGTTTACCAATGGCTGCAATGATGGCTTACGTAGAAAAAGAAGATGCAATTCTTCAGGCAAATGCCAGTAAAGACCTTCGCCAGACTGTCGAAATAGGTGCTCGTACAACAACTGCACAGTCTGTTCCGGATGGTGAATTTATCTATCACACAATCCGTACAGGTGAGACCCTTGGAGGAATTGCCTCAAAGTATAAGGTTAAGGTTACTGATCTTCGTGCATGGAATGATATGACCAACAACAATATCCGTGCAGGACGAAAGATAAAAGTATACGGCAAGAGCAGTGCACCGGTCAGCAATGTCCCTGCACTTGCAGAGAGCAACAGCAAACCTTCTGAAGGAGCTGTTATCTCATTCAAAGAGTATAAAGTAAAAACAGGTGATTCGTTCTGGACCATTGCCCGTAATCACAAAACAAGTATCCAAAAAATTCTGGATATGAATAATATGAATTCATCCAGCAAATTACTCCCGGGCCAGGTTATCCGTGTACCGTTTGGATGATATAAGAAGGCTTTTAACAACGTCCGTTTTATCAATACATGATAGAACGGACGTTGTTGCTTTATGACCCTTGTTGTTTAAAAAAAGCAAGGCAAATGCTAAAATAGAATAAAAACATGCTTTATAGCACATTTTTTCGCTTGTTTATTTGGATATTTCTCTGAGAACACCGATCTTTGTATCGGTTTTTTCATAGTATTAGATTTTAAGGTTAATAAAAGATTGAGGTGGGTTGTCGTGATGACAACCTTTTCTTTTTTATATACCTCCCGTTTTCCCCATTTTACAAGATTTCCAAACTCCATTAACAGAGCCAGCCACTATCCCTTTTTTTATACAATCAAAACAAGTCACGAATAAAAAGCTAAGTTCCCCGTTATTATCTCAATATTTTTTTATTTTTGCTTCCGTACTAAGAAAGTCAATAAGTGAAAGAGAAAATAGTAAGCGTCCTCAAGGTATTTATATCGTTAGGACTGGGTGTGTATATCTTTTGGTTGGTATACCGGAATGCCGATATGGAACAAATGAAACAGATCCTTAGTGAAGGAGTTTCCTACTGGTTACTTTTCATATCAGCCGTAATTGGTCTGTTTAGTCATATAGCAAGAGCAAAAAGATGGCAGATGCTCATACAACCGTTAGGTGTACGTCCATCGGTAAAAGAATTGACTTATGCCATTTTTGTGAATTACGGTGTGAATATTATTCTAACCCGTGTAGGTGAGTTTACCCGCTGCGGTATGGTTGCCAAAAAGCATAAGCTTAAATTTACAGAGGTAGTCGGCACCTTGGTTTCCGAACGGTTTACAGATGTAATGACGGTACTATTGATTGTTCTTGCTGCTTTTGCAATGCAGATAAAAACATTCGTTCGCTTTTTTGATGAAAACGGAACTGTGTTCGACAAGATCGATGGTGTACTGACCTCTGTCTGGTTTTATATAATCATACTGATGATTGTTGTGTTCACCTACGCATTCTTTAAGAACTTCAGCCAGTTTATGATAGTAAGTAAAACGAAACAGGTTTTCCGCAATTTATGGAACGGAGCAATGTCAATCCGTAAACTGGAATCACCGGGATCCTATCTGTTTTACTCTTTTCTAATCTGGTTTCTGTATTTCATCCAGCTCTATGTCATGGTAAAGGCTTTTATCTTTACACAGGACATTACACTTCTTGTTTGCTTTATTGCATTTGCAATGACGGCTATTGCAGGAGCTGTTCCGGTACAGGGAGGCATAGGAGCCTGGCATTTTGCCGTAATTACAACATTTGTATATTATGGAACCGGAAGAGCAGAGGCTTCAGCATTTGCTTTAGTTGCTCACCTTCTTACAACATTCCTGAATGCATTCTGGGGAGCATTTGGCTTTCTGGCTGCAACAAACAGACTGACATTTATAACGGGTAGAAATACCTCAAATACATAAAAGCTATGGAAATATCAAACTTACAACCACGCGCATTGTGGGAAAACTTTAGTGCAATCTGTAAGATTCCTCATCCATCAGGACACTCGGAGCCAATCCGTAAATTCTTAGTGGATTTCGGTAATTCACTTTCTCTTGAAACGTTGACCGACGAGGTTGGAAATGTATTGATCCGTAAGCCCGCAACTCCGGGTATGGAGAATGCGTCAATCGTTGTTCTTCAGGCTCACATGGATATGGTGCCACAAAAAAACAGCAACGTTAATCATAACTTTGAAACAGATCCTATCCAGGCTTACGTTGACGGAGAATGGGTAAAAGCTAAAGATACAACTCTTGGTGCCGACAACGGTATCGGTATGGCTGCAATTATGGCTGTACTTCAGTCGAAAGAAATCAAACATGGTCCGATTGAGGTTCTGATTACTGTTGACGAAGAAACAGGCATGCACGGAGCTTTCGGTCTGAAAGAAGGTTTCGTTAAAGGTAAAATCCTTATGAATACCGACTCAGAAGACTGGGGTGAACTATTCGTTGGTTGTGCCGGTGGTGTAGATGTTACTGCATCTATTCAATACAAAGAAGAGACTGAGATACCTGAAGGCGATATCGCTCTTAAAATCAGTGTAACAGGTCTGAAAGGCGGACACTCTGGTTGTGATATTCACCTTGGACGTGCTAATGCAAATAAATTACTTTTCCGCTTCCTGAAACCTGCTGTTGCTGAGTACGAAGCTCGTCTTTCATGGGTTAAGGGTGGAAGTTTACGTAATGCTATTCCACGCGAAGCATTTGCTATCGTAACCATTCCTGCTGAAGCAAAAGAAGAATTCATGGAAATGACTGACGAATTTGCTGCTGATATCCGCGAAGACTACAGAGGTGTTGAGACTTCAATCCAGTTTACGGTTGAAGAGACTGAAATGCCAAAAACATTGATTCCGGAAGAAATTCAGGATAATATCATCAATGCAATTGTAGCGGTACAGAATGGTGCTGCGCGTTTCTTAACTGATATGCCTGACGTAGTAGAAACATCTTCAAATATGGCTATTATCTCAGCGGAGAACGGAACTTTCAGTGCAAAATTCCTTGTTCGTGGCTCAAATGACAATTTGAAAATGGATTTGGCTTCAAGCATCGAAAGCTCATTCGCTTTAGCAGGAGCTAAAGTTGAAATGACAGGAGCTTATCCGGGATGGAGTCCGAATATGGATTCAAAAATCCTTGAAGTGATGAAAGATGCTTACAAAAAAATGTACGGTGTTGAGCCTAAAGTAAATGTTATCCACGCAGGACTTGAGTGTGGCATCATCGGTGCTGCTTGTCCGGGTATGGATATGATCTCTTATGGACCGACTGTACGCTTCCCTCACTCTCCGGATGAGAAAGTAAACATTGCCGATGTAGCACATTTCTGGAATTATACGGTTGCTGTTCTTGAGAACATGAAGTAACCCACTCATTATGAACTAAATTTGGAGACAAAGAAAATATTTTGTATCTTTGTCGCATCAATAGAAAGCCTCGCTTGGGACAACCTCCCTTGCGAGACTTTTTTTATGATCACACCTGAGATAAATATACTTTTCAATTCTATTATAAAACTTAAAAGAAGACATGAATACTATTTCAAACTGTCCAAAGTGCGATATGGACAACACTTACTTCGACGGAGTTATGAACGTTTGTCCTGACTGTGGATATGAGTGGACAGGAAGTGATGAAGATGCTGCTGAAGAAAACACTGTACCTAAAGACAGCAACGGTGCTGAACTTGTGGATGGTGATGCAGTAACTGTTATCAAAGATCTAAAAGTAAAAGGTTCATCTATGGTTATTAAACGTGGTACAAAAGTAAAAAGTATCCGTTTGACAGAAAACCCGGAAGAAGTTGACTGTAAAATTGACGGAAGCAGCATCGTGCTTAAAACTTGTTTCCTGAAAAAATAATAATAAAAAGATATCCGAAAGAAAGTCAGATTACTCTGATTCCTTTCGGATATCTTTTTGTATTTCCGTAAGCCGAACTGCAAAACATCTGATTTGTTTCTACTTAAGAACTACATG
>JBOFDD010000337.1:0-9292 GCA_051646645.1 Bacteroidales bacterium
AGCAAGCTACAGATTCAGATGAATTATCTGATTAAAAAACGACTGGCAGATTATTATAGTGGTAAACCCTTAATAAACGAATAAACATTATGGATATCAAGATAGAAAAGAAAAAAGGAATTCAGAAAAAGCATATTCCTTATCTTATAGGTGGTGTATTATTACTCGCGCTAATTGGCTGGAGTGTTTTCGGAAGTCATAAATCTACGCTTCGGGTGGATCGTAAGGGGATAGTTGCTCAGGAGGTAAAAAGTGATGTGTTTAACGATTTTGTCCGCATCGACGGGCAGGTCCAACCGATAGCGGTCATTCAGCTGAGTCCTCTTGAAGGAGGGATTGTAGAAGAGCTGCTGGTTGAAGAAGGAACTTTCGTGAAAAAAGGACAACCTATTGTCCGGTTGAGTAATTCAAACCTCGATCTTTCTATTCTGAACAGTGAGGCGGAACTGGCTGAAAAACAAAATTTCCTCCGTAATACTCAGGTTGCAATGGAACAGGATAAACTGAATAACCGTTCCGAGAAGCTTCAGCTTGATCTGGATGTACGTCGTAAACAGAGAGCCTATAATCACAATAAAGAGCTTTATGAAGAGAAACTTATTGCTCGCGAAGAATATTTGCAGGCTAAAGAGGACTATGAGCTGGCAAAAGAAAAGCAGGCATTAGTATCCGAACGTCTTCGCCAGGATTCAATTTATCGTTCTGTTCAGGTTGATCAGATGGAAGAGAGTCTTCAGAATATGCGTCAGAATATGTTCCTGATTCGTCAGCGAGTTGAGAATCTGATTATCAAATCTCCGATTGACGGAGAACTGGGGCTGCTGGATGCTGTTTTGGGACAGAGTCTGACTCAGGGTCAAAAGATAGGGCAAGTAAATAATCTATCGGACTTTAAAGTCGAAGCCATGATTGACGAACATTATATTGATCGGGTGAAGAATGGGCTCGAAGCCAGCTTCGACAGACAAAATACAAACTATGCACTAAAGGTTCGTAAGGTATATCCGGAAGTGAGAAACGGTAAGTTTAAAACAGATTTTGTATTTTCAGGAGAGCGTCCCGATAATATTCGTACGGGTCAGACCTATTACATCAATCTGGAATTAGGGCAGCCAACAAACTCGGTGATAATACCGAAAGGAACATTCTTTCAGGCTACAGGCGGAAGCTGGATATTCGTGCTGGACAAAGACGGAACTAAAGCTTACAGACGTAATATTAAGTTAGGGCGCCAGAATCCTCAATATTATGAAGTGTTAGAAGGTCTTGAGCCGGGAGAAAAAGTAATCGTTTCGAACTATGATACCTTTAAAGACAACGAAGTATTGATATTTAATTAAAAAACAAAATACAACTATGATTAAGATTGAAAAACTGTGCAAATCATTCCGCACTGAAGAAATTGAGACAATTGCATTAAATAACGTATCGTTAGACGTAAAAGAAGGTGAGTTTGTTGCTATTATGGGTCCTTCCGGATGTGGTAAATCTACTCTTTTAAACATCCTTGGCTTGTTAGACAATCCAACATCCGGAAGTTACTTCCTGGCAGGGCATGAAGTCGGAAATCTGAAAGAAAAAGATCGCACGAATGCACGTAAAGGAAATATCGGATTCGTATTCCAGAGCTTTAACCTGATTGATGAACTGAATGTATACGAAAACGTAGAGTTACCGCTTACTTATCTGAAAACAGGTTCGGATGAACGTAAAGAACGGGTAACAACCATTCTGAAACGCATGAATATCAGTCATCGTTCGCACCATTTTCCTCAGCAACTTTCAGGTGGTCAGCAACAACGTGTGGCAATTGCCCGGGCTTTGGTTGCCAAACCTAAGCTGATTCTTGCCGATGAGCCTACGGGTAATCTGGATAGTAAGAATGGAGCTGAGGTGATGAATCTGCTGAGCGAACTCAACAAGGAGGGAACGACTATTATTATGGTAACACACAGTAAACACGACGCTTCGTTTGCTCACCGTGTGATTAATCTGTTCGATGGGCAGGTAGTCAGTTCGGTCAACGAGGTTTTATAATCCAAAACGATGAAACTAATATTCAGAAATCTGTTAAGCGTCTGTCGTAAGTTTAAGCTACCGATGCTTCTAAATATTCTCGGACTGAGTGTCGCTTTCGTTGCATTTATGATCACTCTGATCAAAGTGCACTCTGAGTTTACATTTGATTCTATGCATAAGAACAGAGATCGGATCTATATGGTGGAGCTTACATATGGTAATATGAATGGTTTTGATAATATTCATCAAAGAATACCTCTTGAACGTTTTTTTAGTTCATCTCCGCTAATAGAGAAGAGTCTCGTTATGATTCCTCCATTTATAAAACAGATTGAATTTCGAATAAAGAATAAGAATGGTGAGCCTTTAGCTTTTCTTTCCGATGTAAGTTCAGCTGAGCCTCAGATTACAGAAATTTTTGATTTTCAGATTCTGAACGGGAATCCTGATTGTTTGCAAAATTCCCAATTGGTTATGATTCCTGCCTCTTTGGCCAAAAATTTATATGGAACATTAGATGTGGTTGGGAAAGAGCTTCAGACAGTTGATAAAATATGGACAATAAAGGATCAGCAATTTACGATTGGAGCAGTATATAAAGATTTTCCGGATAATACTCAGTTACGAAATGATATTTACATATCGATGGACCCTCAATTTGCAATGGATGGAAAAGAAGGTCGTTCGTGCTTTGGTTATGTAATGCTAACTTCGCCAGAGGTTGCTGCTGAATTAATTGATAATTTTGATCCGGCAGTTATAAGTGATAAAAGTTATATGAAGGATGTATCCTTAAAGCTCATTTCTTTAAAGGATATCTACTCCCATTATGATAAATCACTTGTAACAAAAGGTGGGAATTATGTAACACTTTATATTTTGATTAGTATTGGATTATTGGTTTTAATCATAGCAATAATTAATCATATGAATCTGAATGCATCTCTTGCACCAATTCGTATCCGGTCAATCAATACCCAAAAAGTTCTGGGATGCACAAATAGACGTATGCGCTTTTTTCTTATTACAGAGTCAGTCATTATATGCATTTTTGCATTTTTGATTTCTGTACTTTTTATGACTTGCGTGAATTCAACACAGTTGTTTGCTTTTATCGGGGTAGATCTGTGTATTGCAAATAACTTGTCAATGATGCTTATAACTTTGTTAATTGCTGTCATTCTAGGTATTGTTTCAGGTATCTCTCCCGCATACTATATGACATCGTTTTCTCCGGCACTTGTTCTTAAAGGAAGCTTCGGATTATCTCCGAAAGGCAAAGTTATTCGGAATATTCTAGTCGGTTTTCAGTTAATCATTACAATCGCATTAATTTCAGCCTCAATCTATTTATATCTTCAGAATTCATTTATGAAGAATAGTGAAAAAGGTTTTGAACAGGATAAAGTTGTAATGGTGACCGGAAATGTATCAATGATGAAAGCTTACAAATATGAGATTGCCGAAAAACTTAAGTTAAGTCCGCTAGTTTCAGACGTAGCTTTTGCTTCAGATCGATTTGGGGCTGCAGATGTTTATAACTGGAATGAAGTAACAACTCCTAAGGATGAAAAAATTTCTTTTAATTCGATTTTTACCTCCTATAACTTCTTTGATGTAATGGGTATAACTGTTACAGAAGGAAGTAAACCAACAATAAATGATCAGAAAAGCGCTAAAGGAGTTTATGTTTTCAATCAGTTAACGAAAGATCGGCATCAGCTTGAGATTCTGGATGAGTTAAAGGGGTACAGAAGTTATACCTCCCCGGTAAAAGCTTTTACCAATAATGTGTCGTTAACATCCAGAAGGATAAAGGAATGTGAAATAGGTTACTTTGTTCAGGACGGTTTTGTGAATATATATGCAAATTATATGTTTGTGCGGATGGCTGATCATGTGAGTCCTTTAGAAGTAAGTAATCTGATTCAGAGTACATTTAAAGAGTTTGATCCGACTGCTATAATAAATATTGAGTTCTATGATTCGATAATCAGGCAGTTATATACGAAAGAAAAAAATATGGAAAAGCTTATTTCCGGTCTTACTTTACTTACTATACTTCTTTCAGTTATTGGATTATTCGGTCTCGTATTATTTGAAACAGAATACAAGCGAAAAGAGATTGGAGTACGCAAAGTCTTCGGTGCAACTACCGGCGAGATTCTCTATTCTTTAAACATGACTTATTTGCGTATGGTTCTAATCTGTACGCTGATATCAATTCCATTTACCTATTTAGGTGTTCAAACCTGGCTGGAAACTTTCGCATACCGGATTCCTGTCTATTGGTGGGTATTTGCGCTGAGTGCAACAATCGTATTGATTATCACACTGCTTACCGTTTCGTCGCAAAGCTGGGAGGCTGCACGTGAAAATCCGGTTAACTCAGTGAAAGCACTGTAAAATACAGATATTATGAAACAAATCTTCTCAAATTTCTATAGGTTGGTGAAACGCAACAAGATGGTTGCGTTTCTCAACTTTGCCGGACTTTCACTGGCATTTGCTGTGGTGTTTATTGTGGGCATCCAGGTATACTATGATTTTAGCTATAACCATTCGATTCCGGATTATAAGAATATGTACCGGATGAAGTATCGGATTATATCTAATAATACACACGGAGTTACGACTGCTATTCCTATGATGGATAAGCTGGTGAGTGATATTCCTGAATTGGGTTATTATGGAGCAGCAAGCTATTTCGGAGAAGATACCGAAATAAGGTTGGATAAAGACGAAAAGGAGAATGTATTCAAAAAGTCGATATATCCGATGGATAAGAATATGCTTAAGATGCTTTCTCCTGTTATTCTGATAGGTGATACAGCCGGGATCAATAGTAATGAACGGGTTGCGCTCCTGTTTGAATCTTCAGCGAAACAGTTATTTGGTACGGATAATTGTATAAATAAAACGATCTATGCCGGAAAAACGCCTATTCGTATTGTGGCAGTTATAAAAGATATTCCCCGAAACAATACGTTTTGGGCAGATATGTGGACATTGAATGACTTTTACAATACAGATGCTTCAGAATGGTCTTATGTGATGTATATGAAATTGAATCCCGGACAAGCAGACATAGTAAATAAGAAACTGTTTGATCTTTATGAGAAAAATACGGATAAAGAAAGCAATTACAGTTATGCGGAATTTTCGGTAGATCCGGTAAGTGATATTTATATGATGCCTATTCCTGAATTGCAGGAGGCCAGTAAATCGACAACATATACACTTCTTTCAATTGGTGTTCTGATACTTCTGATCGCACTGTTTAATCTGCTTAATCTCCAGATTTCGCTTACACCCACACGAATGCATTTATTTAATACGCGGCGGGTATTGGGTCTGACCAAAGCAACGTTGCGGCTTATCATTGTTTCCGAATCCGTGTTGTTTGTGTTTATATCCATACTGATCAGTCTGTTCTTTGTAAATATCTTTGGTAAAACAACTTTGGTGCAAATGTTTAATGCTCCGATAACGATAGGCTACAATGCTGCTGTTATACTTACTATTGGAGGTGTATCTTTATTTCTTGCAGCTCTGATCGGACTTTACCCTGCATTCTATGCAACGTCTTATCCGATAGCCACTGTTCTTAAAGGTTCGTTTGCTGTTTCTCCGCAAGGGTTGCGTTTGCGAAGAGTGCTACTTGTTGCTCAGTTTACAATTTCTATAGGCGTATTAGTTATTGGTGGATTGATTAAATCCCAACATCGCTATATGCAAACCCGCGCATGGGGAATACAGACGGATGAGATTGTTTATCTGAAAGGGAAGTTCAGAGATAGCACAATCTTTTATAACGCTTCCAATGCTTTGGTGAATGAACTTAAATCTAATCCGAATATTAAAGCGTGTACCTTTACACGTTTTCTTCCGGGAAAAGTATTTATGGGTTGGGGACGTGATATGGAAGGTAAGCAAGTTCAGTTCAAAGCGTGGCCCGTGTCACATAATTTTATCGAGTTCTTTGGCTTAAAATTAGAAGAAGGTGAGAGCTTTACCGGTTATAATGTGCCGGGAAAAGGAACGATTATTGTTAATCAGAGCTTTGTTCAACTCTATAATATTCCGGATATTATAGGTAAGAATATTGAAACTTTTGGAGGAAACGGCGATGCGAAAGTGCGAGGGGTTGTGAAGGATTTTAATTTCAATAAATTAATTATGCCTATCGAACCGCTGGCATTGGTTTGCAGCGATGATCAGTATTGTGAGTACATTTTGATTAAACTGTCAGGGAACGATATTCCCGGAACATTTGATCATATCCGCAAGGTCTGGAAGTCGCATAATCAGCCTGAATCAGATATTATGTTCCTGAATGATACACTTCAGAACTATTACGATAAAGAGGCTAATCTATCGAAAATTATTTTTATCCTTAGTGTGATCTCACTAATCATATCGATAATGGGTGTATACGGACTGATATTGTTCTCTACTCGATTGAAGATGAGTGAAGTAGCTATTCGTAGGATAAACGGAGCAACTGTTGGTTCAATTATCTGGCTTCTGCAAAAAGGTTATCTGGTGCCGATTGCTGTTTCATCAATCATCGCATGTCCGGTTTGTTATCTTTTGATTAAGCGCTGGTTGAGCCAGTATCCGTATCAGGTTTCGGTTAGTCCGTTCATTTTTATAGGTGCAGTATTAATAATAACTGCTGTTGCGGTTATCACTATGTTATTCCAATGTTTGAAAGCAGCTCATACCAATCCGGTTGAGGTGATAAAAGCAGAATAAATAAAAAAGGAACTATCGGAAAACCCGATAGTTCCTTTTTTATTTTACAGTGATTAGTTCTGTTTCAAACCTACACGGTTGTCTTTTATCTCTTGCAATTTAGTATGAAGTTTTTTAACTTCATCTTTTGCAATAGATGCGCAATTAGTCGTTTCCCCTTCATCGCTAGTCAGATCAAACAATTGAGGCTCTCTGCTGTTACCTAATTCAGTAAGCGTATAAGGATTCAGAGCAGCACCTTCAGCTGGTTCAATATATTTCCAGCTACCGTCTGTGATCGACAGATTATTATCCATATTCTGAAGAACCAGATAATCACGACCTTTCAGATCTTTTCCCATCCAGCTATCCCAGCGGTTTTCACTATCCGGAGCAGCACCTTCAGGAACTGTTACTCCAATAGCTGAAGCAAATGATTTGATCCAGTCAATCTGGCAAAGCAGTGCATTTGATACGTTAGGTTCAATTGTTCCCTTCCAGCTTACAATACAAGGAACACGCGTTCCTCCTTCATAACTTGCATATTTTCCACCCCGATAAGGACCGGCAGGTTTGTGATCACCCAATAGTTCTATCGCCTGATCAGCATACCCGTCATCTACAATCGGACCATTATCGCTCGAAAGAACCACAATTGTGTTTTCTTCTAGTCCCAGGCGTTTCAGTGTTTCCATGATCTGACCTACAGTCCAGTCAAATTCAAGGATTGCATCTCCGCGTGATCCCATGCCGCTTTTCCCGACAAATCTTGGGTGTGGCAGACGCGGAACGTGAGCGTCGTTAGTTGCTAAATATAGAAAGAACGGTTCGTTCTGATTTTGTTCGATAAACTGAATAGCTTTAGTTGTAATACTATCCGCAATATTTTCATCCTGCCATAAAGCGGAATTGCCACCTTTCATATATCCGATACGTGGTATACCGTTAATGATAGCCTGATCATGTCCTTGTGTCGGATGAAGTTTCAGCAAATGAGGATTGTTCTTAGCTGTCGGAACACCCGGAAACGAATCGGTATAGCTTACTGAAATCGGATCGTTCGGATCCAGATTTACAACGCTTCCGTTTTCAACAAATACACATGGTACACGATCGCCCGTTGCAGCCATGATATAAGAATAATCAAATCCGATATCAGATAATCCCGGAGTAATATGTCCGTTCCAGTCTTGTGTTCCGGTTTTTTCACCCAGTCCAAGGTGCCATTTTCCGATAGCGGCAGTATGGTAGTCTGCACTTTTAAACATGTCTGCCAATGTATAGATCTGCGGACGGATAATCATTCCGGCATCTCCGGCAGCAATGCCTGTACCTTCTTTTCTCCACGCATATTCACCCGTAAGCATTGCATAACGTGAAGGAGTACTCGTTGCAGCAGCACTGTGTACATTTGTAAAACGAACACCGCTGTTTGCCAGCTTCTCCACATTAGGTGTAGAAATAGCTTTTGCTCCGTTACAGCTTAAATCGCCAAATCCGATATCATCGGCATAGATAAATACAACGTTCGGTTTAGTGTTATTCTTCGCCTGTTCTTTTGGTTTCTGACCACAGCTCATAAACAATGCAGTTGTGGATAAAGCCAGAACCGAAGAAGATAATTTAGAGTTCATCATAGAAATAGTTGTTAGATTCCGACTACGATATTACTGTAAAATATCTTTTTATCCAAACTTATAGAAGAATATGTGCAACCGATTGTTTTATTCGCCTGCTTTTTAGTCATTTTATTAGAAAGTAGCGATATAGCTTGGTTTTGATTCATGTTTCTGGCTATAAATCCGGAAATATCTTATCCAGACTAATACTTACTAAGTTGCTGACTGCATGTAGGATAAATACTGTATAGAAAGGGTGTTTACCTGTGTGCATGATA
Organism: Bacteroidales bacterium; assembly: GCA_051646645.1. Lineage (GTDB taxonomy): Bacteria > Bacteroidota > Bacteroidia > Bacteroidales > UBA7332 > UBA7332. The sequence continues at coordinate 8,654 of JBOFDD010000337.1, forward strand.
TATAAATACATATAGAAAAAGCCGACCATAGTGCTGTAAACAGCATGATGAACGGAATAGTTATGTGTCAGTCCGAATAGCAGGGAAGATATTAATAGGATAAAGACATAATTCTTTTTCAAATAGGAGATACGGGACAGTATAACAAAAGGAAGAAACTGATAAATAACTGTCTCAAAAAATGGTCCGAAAACAACAGCTATAAACAGTTGCTCGTCAAAAGTAAAACTATACTTATCTATTGTTTCATGAAACTGAACATTAGGGACCCCTAAATCCTCCAGCTTTATAAATATCAGATTAATCAGCTTGCTTACCAGTAAATAGACAATCCCAATTATAAAGATATTTCCTTCTCTGACAAATTGATTGATTTTTGATATCTTACTGGTTTCTTGTGAAGAGTAAATTGAATGCTCCATGCTTATAAATAGCTTTTTTATTATTTCGTTTGGCAATATAAATATATTTGCCTTTATTGCAAAGCAATGTGGTGAATAATAAATATTTATCTGTTAGTTGCAACCTTATATACATGACTATGGAAAAACAGAAAAAAGAAAAGATTGACTATCCGAATTTAACGCCCGTATTAGAACTAAACTATATGCTTTCTCTTATACCCCGGTTTATTAAATG
>JBOFDD010000338.1:0-2791 GCA_051646645.1 Bacteroidales bacterium
GATTCAGCAGGATTGTATCCCTGAGAAAGTAACGAAAGAAGTACTCCCGTAAGCACGTCTCCCGATCCGGCTGTTGCCATTCCTGGATTTCCGGTGCTGTTAAAGTAAACTTCACCGTTCGGTAATACAGTTGCAGTGAAGGCTCCTTTCAGCACGACTACCAGACGGAATTGTTTGGATAGTTTGATCGCTTTTTCAAGTCGCTCGTAAGAAGTGTTGCTATTACCCATGATCCGGTCAAACTCTTTCGGATGGGGGGTAAGTACAGATCCTTGAGGGATTTGGTTAAGCAGATTTTTATTTGTCCCGATCAGGTTTAGAGCATCAGCATCTAATACCATTGGTTTATGGCGTCTTTGCAGGAGCTGTGAAAGAGCGGCAAGTGTTTCGCCCGATGTGCCCAATCCCGGTCCTGCTGCTATATTAGTGTATCCGTCTGTAGCAGGTGCTTCTGAGAAACAAATCTGAGAAGCGTCAGGGCTATAAATAGCTTCCGGAACGGCTGTTTGCAAAATGGCATTAGCTGTACGCGGAGCATGAACGGTCAAAAGTCCTATTCCTGATTTGCAGGCAGCTTTTGCCGCAAACTGAGCAGCTCCCATCATACCCAACTTTCCGGCAACGAGCAGTCCATGTCCGTAAGTGCCTTTGTGAGTAAAGCGATCCCGCTTTTTAAGAAGCGATTTTGCATCTGAATGTTCGACAAAGTGAAAAGGAGTTTCTGCTTCGTCAATACTTTCCTGATCAAGAGATATATCCAGCACTTTGTACTCCTTTACATAAGGAGCCGAATCGTCAAGCATAAAGCATACCTTTGGTAGTTGCATTGTAAGTACCAGATCGGCTTCTATGATTGCATTCGGGTCGTTCTGGCTATTGTTTTCGCCAAAAAGTCCTGAAGGAATGTCTATCGAAAGTTTGAAAGACGGAGAGCTGTTTATGTATTTAATGATTCCCGCAAAACCTCCGCTGACAGGTTTGTTTAGTCCCGATCCGAAAAGTCCGTCGATGATAACCGTACGTTTGGTTAGTACAGGAGGCTTAAATTCGGCAAGGATTTCGTAGAACTCGGCAAGCGGTTCGTTAGTCAGTTCTTCGCGCATAGCCGTGCATCCTTCTGAAAGTTCTTTATTCGGACAGAAAAGATACGACTTAACGTTGTACCCCTGTTTAGTAAGGATAAGGGCTGTAGCTAAAGCGTCGGCACCATTATTGCCGGGTCCGGCAAAAACGATGAAAGGTGTATCGATGTCCCATCTGGATATAATCTCCTGAGAGATTGATGCAGCAACACGATGAATCAGCTGTATCTCATCGATATGTTGTTTATTCAGGGTATCTTTGTCAACCTGCTTTATGTCGGAAGTTCTTAATAGTTTCATCTTTATCTAAAAATTAAAGGTGCATCGGACAAGTTTGATTGATTTCAGAAAGCTTTCGCTGCATAGTCAATCAAATCGTCCTTAATAAGAATCTATATATTTCCCGCAAAAATAGCTGATAATAGTTAAATAATGGGGATTGGTATGGTGTTTTTTTTCTATATTTGCAGCCACTTTTCATTGGAAGGTGAAAAGATAATGTGTTTTCAAATCATTTTAAGGTTGTTTATTTGCCGGTTTGAGCGTTGTAATGCTTTGTGTATTAAAATATTCATGGCTTTTATGATGGTCGGATGGGTAAGTAAACTTTTTTACAATGGATATGTTTAGAAAGTAATAAATATAAGTTTATGGATATAATTCAAGTGAAAGATAAAACGTTTAAGCCGTTTATCTCTAACGAAACACTACAAGAAAACATTGCACGGGTTGCAAAGCAGATGGATGAGGAATTGGCTGGAAAGGATCCGTTGTTTATCGGAGTTCTTAACGGGTCGTTTATGTTTATTGGTGATTTAATGAAGGCGCTTACAATACCATGTGAGATCACATTCATTAAACTGGCTTCATATGAAGGCACATCTTCTACCGGGACTGTAAAAGAAATCTTTGGATTGAGCGAGTCAGTAGAAGGAAGAACTGTGGTTATTCTTGAGGATATCGTTGATACAGGCCGTACAATGGAGCGTTTGATCAATGACTTGAAGGCAAAAAATCCGGCAGATGTGAAGATCGCATCACTTCTTGTTAAACCGGAAGCGATCGTTTGTGACGTAACTGTGGACTATACTGTTATGGAAATCCCTAATAACTTTATCGTAGGTTACGGTTTGGATTATGATGGTTACGGCCGAAATTTGAAGGATATTTACGTAATTAACGAATAAAGAGGAGAGGTCATAAGACCTCTTTGAAGTAAAATCATTAAGATATCACTATTTTATGTTGAACATTGTAATTTTTGGAGCTCCCGGATCAGGTAAAGGAACTCAAAGCGATTTGATTAAAGAGAAATATGGTTTGTTTCATATCTCTACCGGTGACGTTCTAAGATCTGAGATCAAAAACGGTACAGAATTGGGGAAAATTGCAGAAGGGTTTATTTCTAAAGGTCAGTTGGTTCCGGATCAGTTGATTATTGATATGCTTGCTTCTGTTTTGGATGCAAACAAAGGTGTAAAAGGTGTAATTTTCGATGGTTTCCCACGTACAATTGCACAAGCTGTTGCTTTGGATGAGATGCTTAAAGAACGTAATACTGCTGTTAGCGGTGTTGTGGCTCTTGAAGTAGCAGAGGATGAACTGATCACTCGTTTGTTGAAACGTGGTGAAATCTCAGGTCGTTCTGATGATAATATGGAAACGATCAAAAGCCGTTTGGATGTTTACAACAACCAGACTTCTCCATT
>JBOFDD010000339.1:0-6440 GCA_051646645.1 Bacteroidales bacterium
CAATAATCACTCCGCAGATCAGAGGTAAAGATGTAGATAAAACACCGGCAACGAATACGATCAACCCGACATCTTTAAGTCCGGCGATAAACGTTGGCCCGGTTGTTATCCCCACAATGGCAATAAACATGTTCAGTCCGATGTTATTCATCAGCCAGACGGATGCAGGAGGAATATTACCATAAGTAGGTCGTTTTGTTCTGAGCCAGCCTAATACAAGACCTGCGATCAAAGCCCCTCCACTAGTACTCAGACTCACGGGAACCTGTCCCAGGTGAATAACCAGTGATCCGATAATACCACCAATCACAATACCTAAACTCACAAACGTAAAGTCTGTTTTGTTAGACGGACGCTCTACATAGCCAAGGTGAGGTGCTGCCACGCGTATTTCGCGGTCAAGTCCGATAAGTTCTATACGATCGCCCTCCACAAGCATTGTTTGCTTCATGACCGGAATTTCAATTCCTGCACGTGTAATATGTTTGATCATCACCCCATGCATATATTTTTCCATTCTGACCTGTTCAATGGTTTTGTTCTTCGCCCCTTTACTGTTCACAAGCACAAAAAGATTCTCTACCGGGAAGTTTAGAAGTTTTGGATCTGAAATCTCCGGTCCTATCCAGGTCTCATCTTCGATAACATATTCTCTGCGTCCCGACAAAACCAGTTCATCACCTTTCTCAATAAGAATTTCAGGTGCAGAATCCAGAAACTTCTCACCTTTACGGATACGTTCAACAAAGATTGTACGTCCCATTTTCTGAAGCTCGTCCTCCAGTTGCAAGACCGTTTTGCCACCGTCAAACCATATACCCTCTACATGATAAGCACGGAAAACAATCGGACGGTAGACATTTTCATAAGCCGGATCATCGGTGATCTCGCTTTTATTCATTGCCTCTTCCAACTCTTTGGTTTGCTCTTTCACTTTCTTCAAGCCGCCAAGCAATGCAGGACCAAGCATACTCAATAAATAAGCTGAGCCTATTGTTCCAAACAGGTAAGTAACTGCATAGGATACCGGCATGATATCGATCCATGCCTGTTTATCAGCAGCAGATACAGAAAGTGTATTGATTGTTGATGTGCCGACTCCCAGAATCGCCGACATGGTTTGCGAACCGGCAAGCAGACCTACCGATTCACCTATACTGAATCCAAAGAGTTTAGCTACTATAAAAGGAAAGATCAGACACATGAGACAAAGTACTACTCCAAAGAGAGCCTGTTTCAGTCCACTAGAACGAATGGCCCTGAAAAATTCAGGTCCTACGCTATAACCGATCGAAAAAAGAAACATCAGAAAGAACACTGACTTCATAGGTCCGGATATCTGGATATCCATCTGCCCGACAACAACTCCTACTAATAATACACTTGTCACAACACCAAGAGATAATCCCTTGTATTTTAAGTTACCGATCCAGAACCCAATCCCTAACGTAAGGAATATAGCCAGTTCCGGATTCTCTCTGAATAATTGAAGAAACCAGTTCATATATTTTTTATTTATACAACAAAAAAATAAGATATTTGGTTTCCTTAGATATACTGCATCCTTATTTATAGCTGTTACGGTATTCAATAGGAGAAATGCCCACATTCCGTTTAAAATACTGTCCGAAAGCAGACTGATCCGAAAAATGAAGTTTATCCGCGATTTGCTGACTCGTCATAATTGTAGTTAGCAGCATCTTCTTAGCCTCTGCTATCACATAATAGTCGATCAGCTCCTTAGGTGTCATTTTCAGTACATGCATGGTAATCTTATAGAGATAGCGCGTTGAAATATTCAGTTCATCAGCATAGAAACGAATGCTCTTTTGAGCTAAATAATGCTCATGAACCAATTCATAAAAGCGACTGATCACGTATACATTGTAATTGGTTGATTTTCCCCGGAGCGTATTGATATGCGGACGTGTTATCTCATAAATTTCATGGATATATACAATAAGAAGACTTTTCGCCAGTTTTGTCCGGTATGAGTGCTCCTTATTTACATATAGAATATCGATCTGCCGGAGTGCCAGATCAGCTGCCGTAAGGATCTCTTTTGTGTAAAGATCCGGAGCGCTGTATGCTGTTACATCAATCACCTTATCATCAAGCATCGGATAAACATCGTTGCAGAATGCCGGCGAAAATTTATAGCATATCACTTCGAAATCATCCGACAGCTCCATTACCTGAAAAAGAATTGTATCAGTAAGCAGAAAGTTAATCCCCGCTCTAAGCTCACATTCATATGAATTTAACGCAATACGTGCAACGCCCGATAAGCATTTCACTATCGTAAGTCCTGTAGTGAAAGTAGCTTTTCCCTGTAGCTCACGCCAGTTTCCGGACTCAATTTCAAAATCAAAATCAGGTTCAGTTGCTTTCTTTTTAGTCATAATATGCCGTAATTATAGTCTGCAAAGATAGAAGTAGTTCCTGAATCATACAACAATGTGCAAATATCAATGAAAAGAAGAACTGCACATTTACTACTTTTGTAGCTTAAACGAGATAAGCTCATTTAAAAACAACAATAAATATGATTTTCAAGAAGATGATCTATGTACTGTCATTAGGGGGAATAATGATGGTATCATCCTGTCAGACTAAGACAGAAACACACCAGGCCGAAGACTATAAGCTTTTAAAAATTGAACCAACAGACGTTAAGCTCAACAATCCTTATTCTGCTGCTGTTCGCGGTAAGCAGGATATTAAAATTATGCCTCGAGTGGAAGGTTACCTGACCGACGTATGCATCGTGGAAGGGAGCAAAGTACGTAAAGGGCAGACGCTTTTCATTATTGATCAGGCTCCTTTCAAAGCTGCACTTCAGGGCGCAAAAGCCAATGTCTCTCTTTGCAAGGCAGGAGTAGCTACAGCGCAACTTAACTACGAGAGTAAAAAGACCTTATTCGAAAAGAATATTGTATCGAAATTTGATCTTCAGACTGCTGAAAATGCGCTAAAAACAGCTAAAGCTCAATTAGAACTTGCGGAATCTCAGGAGTATTCTGCAGAAACCAATCTTTCATATACAGTTATCAAAAGTCCTTCTGACGGTGTGGCAGGGAAGCTTCCTTACCGCAAAGGCGATTTCGTATCTCCGGCAATCCCTGACGGGCTTACGATCATTGCCGATAATTCAGAAATGTATGTTTACTTCTCTATGACCGAAAACCAGGTTCTTGATCTGATAGACCGTTATCAGGATATTGATCAGGCTCTGAAAGAGCTTCCTGAAGTGGAGCTGCTTATGAGCAATCAGTCTGTTTATGCACACAAAGGTAAAATCGAAAGTATAAGCGGAATCATTGATCAGTCGACAGGAGCGGTAAGTCTGCGTGCCGTATTCCCGAATGAGGAAAGAAAACTTCTTAGCGGTGGTACCGGATCCGTAATTATGCCTTACGAGCGTAATCAGGTTTTTGTGATCCCTCAGGAGGCTACGTTTGAAATTCAGGACAAGGTGTATGTATATAAAGTTGTAAACGGTGAAGCTAAATCAGCTATCATTAATATAGACAAAATAAACAACGGACAAGAATACATCGTAAACAAAGGGCTTACGGCTGGTGATGTCATTATTGCTGAAGGAGCCGGTCTTGTACAAGAAGGAACAAAAATAAATAACGCTCTTAGCAAAGAGTAAAATTAGTTCAGCAAATATGAATATCAGAACATTTATTGACCGCCCGTTGCTTTCGGGTGTCATATCTGCTTTTATAGTGATCGTGGGTATCATTGCCCTGCTCACAATTCCCGTTGAGCGTTATCCGGACATCGCTCCTCCGACCATTGTTGTATCGGCTTCCTATCCGGGAGCAAGTGCCGATGCCATTCAAAAGAGTGTGATCGCCCCGCTTGAGGAGGCAATCAATGGTGTAGAGAATATGATCTACATGACTTCTTCGGCTTCGAACAACGGTACAGCCGAAATTTCTGTCTATTTCAAGCAGGGTATCAATGCCGACATGGCAACCGTAAACGTTCAGAACCGTGTATCTCAGGCTACAGGATCACTGCCCGGTGAGGTGACCCGTATCGGGGTTACAGCAGCCAAACAGCAGCCAGGTATTCTTCGGGTGTTCGGACTCGAAAGTCCGGGAGGAACTTACGATGAGGCTTTCCTGAGCAACTATGCAGCCAATACACTGAAACCCGAACTGCAACGTATTCCGGGTGTGGGTAATGTGCAGGTGTTTGGTGGAACATACAGTTTACGTATATGGATGAAACCAAATGTAATGGCGCAGTACAAGCTGGTTCCTTCGGATATTTCGATGGTACTAAACGAGCAGAATATCGAAGCTGCTATCGGATCTCTCGGGTCCGACACAGAAAACGTATTTCAGTACACGCTAAAATATACAGGGCGAAAATCTGAGGTAAGCGAATTCGAAAACCTCGTTATACGCACTCTGCCTGACGGAGAAGAGCTTCGTCTTAAAGATGTAGCCGATATGGAACTCGGACTGGACAACTACATGTTCTCAAGCTCAATTAACGGACATCCGGGAGCCATGGGTATGATCACACAAACAGCAGGATCCAATGCGACTGAGATCAACAACGAGATTGACCGTCTGTTTGATCAGATCGGGAAACGACTTCCTCCGGATATCAAGATCGTGACCATGGAGAACTCCAACGATTTCCTTTTTGCTTCAATACGTGAAGTAGTATTGTCGCTTATTCTGGCAATTATTCTGGTACTTGTGGTAGTTTATTTCTTCTTGCAGGATATGCGTGCCACTCTTATTCCTACACTCGGAATCCTAATCTCGGTAATCGGTACTTTTGCATTCATGAGTTTTGCCGGATTTTCGATCAACCTGCTGACTCTATTCGCGCTGGTACTTGTGATCGGTACAGTAGTTGATAACTCGGTGGTAGTGGTTGAAGCAGTTCAGTCGCGCTTTGATATTGGATACAAATCGTCCTACAAAGCAACGGTTGATGCCATGAACGGACTATCGGCTGCTTTGTTTACGACCACTCTTGTATTTATGGTGATCTTTATTCCGGTAGCCTTTATTTCAGGTACAAGCGGGGTATTCTATAAACAATTCGGTCTTACAATGGCCGTGGCGGTAGGTATCTCTTTTATCAATGCACTTACGCTGAGTCCTGCTTTATGTGCCATTATTCTTAAGCCAAATCCGGAAGAAGGAGAAGGTAGCAAGATGGCTCAACGTGTTCGTAAAGCTTATCATACTTCATACAATGCTCTGATGAAACGCTATACGGGCACTGCTATGCTATTTATCCGTAAACGCTGGTTGGTGTGGAGCAGCATCGGTATTTGTACCATATTACTCGTTGTGCTGATGAATACAACGAAAACCGGATTTGTACCTAATGAAGATATGGGTAGTATCTACGTAGATGTAAGTACACCTCCGGGCTATTCGCTAGCTAAAACCAACGAAATCATGATGGATGTATCAAAGAGTATTGCCGATATTCCTCAGATTGAAATCATTGGTAAAGTATCCGGCTGGGGACTAATTTCCGGTTCGGGAGCCAATATGGGTACATTCTTTATTCAGCTTAAAAACTGGAGCGAACGTAAAGGTGCCGAAAATTCGGTTGATGCAGTGATCGGACAAATCTACCAGCGTACAGCACATATTAAATCGGCTCAGATTTACGCGCTTGCTCCGGGTATGATTCCGGGATACGGAAACGGTGGTGGTTTCGAATTCTCTGTTCAGAATAAAAATGATGGTGATATCGAAACATTTTACAATATCTCGCAGAACTTCCTGAGCAAGCTTCGTGAGAAACCTGAGATTGCAGCGGCTTTCTCTTCTTACAACATCAACTATCCGCAATTTGAGGTTGACGTGGATGCATCGAAATGTAAACGTATGGGGGTATCACCTGCAACAGTGCTTTCAGAGCTTGGTGCTTACTACGGTGGAGCATATGTGTCGAACTTCAACAAGTTTTCTAAAGTGTACCGTGTAATGATTCAGGCTGACCCGAAACACCGTGATAGCGAAAAGAGTCTTGAGAATGTATTCGTACGTATCGGGAACGAAATGGCACCGCTCAGCCAGTTTATCACGATTCGTAAAGTATACGGACCTCTGGTTCTGAACCGTTTCAATATGTACGGACAGATCAGTGTAAACGGAAACTATGCACCGGGGTTCAGTTCGGGAGATGCTATTCGTGCTATTCGTGAAACGGCAGCAGAAAGTCTGCCTGTAGGATATGATATTGACTTTAGCGGAATCACGCGTGAAGAAGCTCGTGGTGGCAATAATACGGTATTTATCTTTGCCATCTGTATTCTTTTCGTTTACCTGGTGATGGTAGGTCTTTATGAAAGTTTGTTTATCCCGTTTGCGGTTATTCTTTCTGTACCGTTCGGACTGATGGGAAGCTTCCTTTTTGCAAAAACAATGGGAATTGAAAACAATATT
>JBOFDD010000340.1:0-5294 GCA_051646645.1 Bacteroidales bacterium
CACAAATATACAAAGCACTTAAATATAAAGACAGACCATTTAGGAAAATCAAAATTTGTAGTACACAGCAAGAAAATCAAAAAAAAGAAAAGTCTCATTTACGGAGAGTTACAAAATTATAGGGGCAAAGTTGGGTTAAATTTGGTAGCATATATTAAATCTTGATTCCGGAGAAAAAAAAGAAACATCATTAACATCTTCGTATCAAACATATTACGATATTTGCATCAGATAAAATCATCTATCACCTTTTTATTTTCCTTCATTATGAGAGCACATAAAAATAAATGGTTTGCAATTTCATTTTTTGCCTTTGCTTCTTCTGTTTTACTTTTTAACCTGGGATTAGAGGGAAGCAATAGTACTTTTATCGCAACAGTTTGTATTTGTATCCTTTGCTACATTTACACGTTTTATCAGATTTATCATGACGACAATCACCATTCGATTGCATCTTCTGTTTTATTTGCCCTTATTGCCGCCAGCATTGTCCATATAGGGCTTCATAAATGTAAGTATCTTTTACCTCTGACCGATCCGGGCATCATCTCATTATTCTCAATATGGTGTACCGTCACATATATATATTTTGCGAAGAGAAGCAACAAAGCATCTTCCGATGCAAACTAAAAAACAAAGAGAGACTACCTCGAAAAGATAGTCTCTCTTTGTTTTAGTGCTGTCCCCAAACGGAAACAGTTGCACGTTTATGTTTTCCCCATTTGTAACCTTTTTTACTTTTGTAGCGAAAAACGACTTCCTTAATCGTTCTCTTGTTGCCACGCAAATCAATTATACGAGTATAACCTCCTGCAGGGATTACCTGACGAATATTCAGTTTCTGAACAGAGCCATCAGCAAATTTAACATTAACCTCTCCAAATTCAACCGGTGCATCGTTCACATGAATCTTTAATTTAGCGAAGGTGCCTTTTCCTCTACAGCTGATTACATCTCTTTCGCTTGCAAACTTAACTGTTCTCTCTCCTAACTTTTCCCAACGCCCGATTTGCTGAGCAGAAGCCATAGTAGCAGCTCCTAACAAAACAGCTACGAGCAAAAATAAAATCCTTTGTCTCATTCAATTATAGTTTAGTTTAGTCATAAAGAACATGATTTCCATGTGCTTATTTATTCAAATATAAAATATAATTCTGGTTGCTACTATCTCATTTAATTTATTTAAGAGAAAATAGTTACTCTTTGTATCGCGATAATACATTCAGATACTCATCTGTCAAATCACCAAATACCGAAACACCTGCTGCTCCATTTTGAAGTGCATACCTCACACCTTCTTCAAATTCGCCCAAATTTTTAAAGTCGGGCAGAAACAACCCCGCATAGAGAGGAAAACGACCATCAAGTACTCTTACCCCTTGCTGAACAGCATCACCAATCCAGCGGACAGGCTCTTTATAAAAGCCATGATAGATCATTGGATAAACAGCAGTAAGTTGCCAGTTTGTCCAATCCTGACGAACTATCCGTTTTGCTACATCGGGAGTTGGAAACACGGCAGCCGTAAGAGGTTTATTTGCCTTTATCGCCTCTTCTGCCACTTGTCTCACTACGTTTGAAACAGCATTGTATCTGAAATTCTTCCATGAAAGTGATTCCTGAGGATATTGAATCGAATCTACATTTATCCCATATTCCTTTTCAAAAGCCTTCTTACAAACATCACAATAGCAGAAATCATACTCAGCTAATTCTTCGGTTTGTACGATTCCATAATTTTGCCAGAGATTGACCGGGAGTATAACATCACAGAAGCGAACATAATCCATATGAATCCCATCGATATAGTCCTTACTTAACTGCTCTTTTACATCTTCCGCTATAAGCTTAATGACTTCGGGTCTCGAAGGACACATCCATCTATAATATTCCACATAAGGCGGATTTGACGCACAATCTTTCCCTGCACGACTCTTGGCTGCCCATTCCGGATGCTGCTTCAAAGCATCAGTCCGGTTCATGATCCACATCCATCGGTGCGCCTCAAGCCCACATAATTTTGCTGTCCGGAAGTGCTTTTCACTGTCGTTCTCGAAAAAAATCCCTTTAATTCCGGCATTTTTAAATTTCTTGTAACGTAAAGCAAGTGAATCAGCATGATCATTCGGATCAGGATTGATCCAAACCCAATGCGCTCCCCACAATGATTGTTTATTACCCTGATTTGTTCTTGAATACACAAGATCTGCATTAAAAACGAGCATTAAAAATAGAAGTGTAAATACTGAAAGTCTCATTACATTTTTCATCTCACGAATAATTTAAGTGTGTTTACAATTTAAATTCAGGGCATTAGGTGAGCTTTTATTTCTTAATTAGCAGACAATGATTTTATCCAGACTTTTATATCTTCAAGTACTTGTGGAGAAATCGTCTCTTCAATATTGCCATATTCGGAGATATCTCCGGTTTGACAGTTCTGAAACAGATGGTTCAGATTCGGATACGATTGTATTCGATTCGCTTTATTTCCAGGCAATATTTTTTTAATCGCACCAAGATTTAATGAAGCTATTACTTGCAAATCTTTTTCACCATTCAGGGCAAATACCGGACATTTCACTCCAGAAACAGCATTCGATGGATCAAATGATATAAAGAAATCGATCCAGGAATTTTTACTGGTTAAGACCTTCAGCAGATTTGCTTTTGCTCCATCAGAAATATCCACCCGATTACGGGCAATTATTGACTGAAGTTCTTTCTCAGGATTATCAATACTTTTATGCGTTTCTTTATAAGTAAAAACCTCTGCCAGTGCTTTGCAATAATCGTCTATCTGCTTATCGGGCAATCCTGAAAGTTTCAGCATTCTCCTGTTTTGTTCTAAGAGAATCAGGTCTCCTTTCACGGCAGTTCCAGCCATACTTATTATAAAATCAGCTTTCCCCTTCTCGCCGAGCATGAAGGCAATTGTACCACCTTCACTATGTCCGAGCACACCAACCTTACCGAATTTATTCAGCTTCCTCAGGTAATCTGTTCCTGCCGCGGCATCGCGCATATTCCCTTCAGTAGTCAGATCGGATACATCTCCTTTTGATTTACCCACACCTCTGTCGTCATAACGCAGTGATGCAATACCGTTTTTTGCCAGATAATCGGCAATTACCAGAAAAGGACTATGATCAAAGATCTCTTCATCTCTATTCTGTGAACCGCTTCCTGAAACCATCAAAACCACCGGCACATCTTTCTTATTCATTTTTTCATATCCGGCAGGGTACGTAAGTGATCCACTCATTACACACAGATCCTTCTCATTCGTAAAAAACACTTCTTCTGTTTTATAACTAAACGGAGCAACCGGAGTCTGCGGACGAATTTTCACCAATGCGCCCTTTGTCAGATTCAAATCAAACTTCATTCCCGCCTGATTAAATGTTCCTTTTATCTTATCATCACCAAGCTTTCCATCGTATCTTACCCGTAGCGACGGAATCTCAACATTAAACGAATCTGTACTAATCACGCTTACCGTTGCCGGAATCCCCTTTGCACCCTGATCAGGGCTATCCATTGTACATTGAAACTTACCATTGTCCGCTTTCTTAAAATTAAAAACAATGTTCAATTTTTGCGGTCCTGCCTGAAGCACCCCCTTCCAGGCTCCGTCCAGATTCTGAGCCTGAACCGAGGCAGCTAACCCTATCATGATAAGGAAAGAATAATATTTACTCATACACCATATATGTATTTATTTTAAAATACGCCTAAAATACAAATAATTATCATTTTAGCGTTAAAAATATTTTATTTTGTATTAACATCCTGATTTCAGAACAATTATATACCTGCCTCAGCTATCGGTAACCACATCAATTAATTCTTTCTATCACTTACTTTGTTTTGGAACTACGATATTTCTATCTACTTTTGTTTCGAAACAACATCTAACACTAAATAATTACGGATTACTATGAGCAACTTTGCAGAACTTATCACGAAAAGACGTAGTACACGTTCCTTTACTCCCGAACTTATCAGACAGGAAGAGGTTGAAACGATACTCAAAGCAGCCCTTAAGTCTCCTTGCTCTAAAAGCACAAACGAATGGTCTTTTATTGCTATTGAAGATAAAGAGACGCTTCTTAAGCTTTCCGAAAGCAAATCTCATGGAGCAGCAATGCTTAAACAAGCTCCGCTGGCCATCGTTGTATGTGCCGATCCGTTTATCAACGATGTCTGGATTGAAGACGCTTCTATTGCTTCCATTTACATACAACTTCAGGTGGAAGATCTGGGCCTCGGCAGTTGCTGGGTGCAGATACGAAATCGCGAAACATCAAACGGTTACGGATCCGAAGACTTCGTTAAAGAGGTTCTTGACATACCTCCTCACATGCAGGTATTATCGATCATTGCTATCGGTCACAAAGCCAAGGAACGTGCTCCTTTCGACGAGACAAATCTCGAATGGGAGAAAATTCATATCGACAAGTGGTAATTTAAAATTCAAACATGAACATCGTTTTAATCGGAGCCGGAAATCTTGCTACGCAGGTAGGCAAGGCTATTTCGAATACATCCGCAAACAAAATAATACAGATATACAGCAAAACAGAAGCTTCAGCCTCTGCTCTTGCTCATAAACTCAACACCGAATTCACAACTGATTTAAGCAACATAACCCCTGATGCTGATCTCTACCTTTTTTCAGTGAAGGACGCTGTACTTGAAGAAGTTCTGAAAGTGATGACTCCCAACCGGGGGATATGGGCTCATACCGCTGGAAGCATTCCTATGTCCGTATTCACGCCATATACCGATCGTGCCGGCGTATTTTATCCTTTACAGACTTTTAGCAAGAATAAAGAAATCGATCTTTCTCAGGTTCCTTTTTTTATCGAAGGTCAGACTCCGGAGATTGAAGAGACATTAACCGGGCTGGCGAAACAGCTGAGTGAGAATGTCAGGTCATTAGATTCGGAGAAACGTAAAGAGATTCACCTGGCCGCAGTTTTTGTGTGCAACTTCACCAATCATATGTATGCCATAGCCGCCGATCTGTTAGAGTCCAAAGGAATACCTTTCGATGTTCTTGTCCCTCTGATCACTGAAACCACAGCAAAACTATCCGGGATGCACCCCAGGGAAGCACAAACCGGACCTGCCGTGCGCTATGATCAGAATGTGATAAATAAACATATAGCCATGTTGCCCGATGCCTACAAGGATATATACCAGCTTCTGAGTAAGAGTATTTATCAGATGCATTCAAAATGAGCAAAAAACAAAATCGAATAATCCTTGCGGCTGCAGCTTTTGTGCTT
>JBOFDD010000341.1:0-5631 GCA_051646645.1 Bacteroidales bacterium
ACAAATATACAAAGCACTCAAATATAAAGACAGACCATTTAGGAAAATCAAAATTTGTAGTACACAGCAAGAAAATCAAAAAAAAGAAAAGTCTCATTTACGGAGAGTTACAAAATTATAGGGGCAAAGTTGGGTTAAACCTGACACCGGATAGCAAGGACCTTTCAGATAGAAATAAATAAAAAAAGGGAGCACCAAAGTCTCAACCTTAGTACTCCCTTTTATGTTTTCTTTTGCCTCGAGCTATCCCGATATTTATTACTCGTTGATTATGGCTTTTGAGATTTTCCCGCAAAGCTCAGACATCTCATCCTTAGACAGTTGTAATTTTTCTTTATTAAAAAGCATATCACTCTCTTTTTGGATAGGTATTAGATGAATATGAGCATGCGGAACCTCAAGCCCGATTACCGCCACACCTACTCTTTTGCAAGGAACAACCTTTTCGATTGCTTTTGCTATTTGTTTGGAAACGACTGTCATTTCCGCAAGTGTAGAATCATCAATATCAAAGATATAGTCAACCTCTGTTTTAGGGATCACAAGTGTGTGGCCCTTTGACATGGGTGCAATATCCAGGAATGCCAGAAATTTACCCGACTCATAAACTTTGTAGCAAGGAATTTCACCGGCTACTATTTTACTAAATATACTTGCCATGGCTAAAGATTCAAAGTGACTATTTTCAGATACCAATTTCCATAATTTCAAAGCTCATCATTCCTGATGGAACTTTTATCTCTACTTTGTCACCTTTTTTCTTACCAAGCAAGCCTTGAGCAATCGGTGTATTTACTGCAATTTTACCTTCGCGTAAGTTTGCTTCTGTTTCAGAAACAAGCGTATACTCCATGATTGCATTGTTTTTTGTGTTTTTGATTTTTACTTTATTCAAAATCTGAACCACATCTGTACGCAGATTGCTTTCGTCAAGGATACGAGTTTTAGAAACAAGGTCTTTTAGTTGTGCGATTTTCATTTCTAAAAGGCCCTGAGCTTCTTTAGCAGCATCATATTCTGCATTTTCAGATAAATCACCTTTATCGCGGGCTTCAGCTATCTGAGCCGAAATCTCAGGTCGTTTTACCGACTCTAAATGATTTAATTCTTCCAAAAGCTTTTTGTAGCCTTCGTCTGTCATATAATTAACAGCCATAATCAGTCCTCCTATATTTTAAATTTTAGATTTACGATTTGTATAAAAAAGAAAAGAATCTCGACAAGATTTGCCGAGACCCTTTTTTATTTGACATTTTAGTATTGCAAATATAATGTTATTATTTCGAATAGCAAACTTTACAGATACTTCTTGACAATATTACTCAAGTCGTTTACTTTCTGTACCCGTTCAACAATATCGCCTTCACGATTAAGTACAAAAAGCGTAGGCAGTTGTTGTACGTTATACAACGACAGGTATTGTGAGTAAATACTGTTATCATCTCTTACTGCAATCCATGGAAGATTATTTGCAGATACTTTCCAGAAATGTTCATCAGTATCGACAGACACTTGATAGATCTCAAGACCATCGTTCTTGTATTTACTGTATAATTCACCCAATAGCATATTCAGCGCCGGAGATTCCTTAGTTTCGTATGCTGTAAAGTTTAGTATAACAACTTTCCCTTTAGTGCTCGACAACGCTACCTTCTTTCCTTTATTGTTAGGCAGCTCGATTTCAAAATTTGATTTTAACTCTGCAACGTTTTGCACAGTGTTGGAAACAACATCATCGTATGTTCTTTCCTGGCGTTTTTGTGAACGCACAACCTGAATAGCATCAGTAGCAAATTGTTTCAAATGCTTAGACCTTGGTGCCTCGGGATTACTAAAATCAAGAGCAGTAGCTACAGCACAATATAGTTTATTATCATCTTTTGAATACGGATCAAAAATCAGATAATTATACACTTTCTGAAACAAAGCATAGTATGCAGGTGCTGAACGAAGATCTTCGAAAATAATACGGGTTGCTAAAGCTTTATGATCTTTAAGAGATGAATCCATTAATGCTGTGAACTGTGTTTCGTCCAGCTTGCCGGCTCTGCGCTCCGAAATCAGCGAATCCATTTTCATCTTCACTTTAGCTGCCGAAACATTAAGTTGTTTAATCTTTTCGCTATTTGCAGAACCCTCAACGGTATAATCAAATGGCAGTTTAGCGTAATCTGCTAAGATTTTGATTGTTTCGGTTGAATCAACTGCGAAGTTGACTACCTGGTTGTCTACACGCAGGCGGTAGAATTCAGGCTTGAAAGCAGGTTTGTTTTTAGAAAATTTAAACTCCCCTTTATCGCCAAGTTTAACAGAATCAAGTAATGATGTTTCATTCATTCCCACCAACTCAAGATAAACAGTTTTACCTTTTGCTCCGTCCATCTTTCCTTCAACCTTAAATTGATTGTTGTTAGAACATGACGCAAGCAACATCAGTGAAAACGCCCCTATAAATATTTTTTTCATCTGTGTAATTATTTTCAAAGGTCTTTTTAAAGTTACAACTATGAATTCAACCATTGAATAGCTATCTGATTCCGATTATTTCGTCAGGCTATGCAATGCGTGAATTAATTTGTCACTAAGTGCAAAAATAAGTCTTTTTTTAATACTGCCAAATTATGCTATATCTATTCTCTTTAAATTTAGCAAACAGACATCATTTATTCAAGTAAAACGAACGTTTATACCAGGCTTGGTTCTGTTTTGTAATAGTCTAATAAGAATTTGACATTACGTTTTAACAAATCAACATCCTGATTTTCCGGCCATGTTATCCATCCCTGATTTATCAGTTCACAAATAAATGATCTTGAGAACAAATCATTTGTAAGCACATCTGTAAATTGAGGATATGAAAGCTTCTCTCCTGCTCCTTTTACGTCGTCGCGTCCAAAAATCAAATGAGTAGGATAAACTTCAAGTCCCTCATCAACATTCATATAAACCAGAATATTTCCTTCAGGATCTTCTTCAGTTGGAATAGCAATTCGTCTTGAAAGCTGTGATTGATCAAAGAACTCGTTCATTTTCGCATAAGCTTTTTCAATATCTGCTACGATAAAAAATGGCTTCCCATTATACATTTTATCAAAAGCGTCTTTCATCTTCTGCAAATAAGCGCTGCGTTCTCCTTTTGATTCGAACAAATGACGAAGAATTTCAGCCTGCTCAGGTGATTCCTCTTCCATCTCCTCTTCCGGATAGGCAATATCAGATACACATCTGAATTTATCGCCAAACTGCACAAGCTCGCAAAGCCAGAAAGTACGGTCTCTCAAGAACTTATCAGACAGGGAGTCTTTCTCAACTTCAATTTCAGTATTACTTTCAGTATGATAAAGAACTACAGTATCTTCTTTCTCTCCGATATACTTATACAAAGTAGATAGTTTATCGCGTCCGATAGATAAAACTGCTTCGTATGCTCCATGATCCTTCCCTAGTAGTTGTGCAAAGAATTCATTTGTATAAAGGCACCCAAAAGAGAGTGGTTGGTTAAACAACATCTGATTTGCATATTCGCTTAAGAAAAAGAAAAATGATGCTTCATCCATATTCTCGCCTTCCGCTTTAAGCAATTCTGCATACTGGTTTATTTCTGCATTAGCTCCGATAGCTGTCAGATATGACTGCTTATTCAGATAGATCATGCGGGTAACAATATCAGCAAACTTTGGATTTTCGATTTCGTCCATATTAAGAAATACGGACAGCTCATTACACTCCGGTGCATCCTCATAAGCTGTTTCGAGCATTGCTGTCAGCTCTTCAATCATTGACTGACGAGCTTTCACTTCAGACGGAGCCACAAAAGATCGTTTATCTGATTGCGACTCGAAATGCCAGATAAGAAAAGCAACGTCGGAATAATTTACTTCGTCATTATAGTAACGGATCGTTTCATTTTCGAGCATCGGGATCCGTTCGTTGTATCTTTCAATAAATAGTGAACGTGCAGCTCCGAATAATAACCCTCCCGAAACTACATCTTCAAGGTATGCAGCCAATCCACAAGCAGAAGGAATGGCAACAGATTGAGAAAATCCATTTTTACGTAATACTTCTGCAAGTTTATTTGCCAGCTTTACATAATACACAACTGTCTCATCTGCTTTATCTTGCCATGGATGAAGATCCATCCAATCTTTATAAGTCACTAATGCCTGTCTCATAATTTCAATTTTTCTGTTCAATTTCTCTTACAATATTACGGAAATTATATGACGTGTTGATTTTATTAATGTTAAAATCAGATTTATTATCACATATCGTGATCTCTTTTGAATATAAATGAAGAGATAATTCTTTTGCATCGACAATATAAAGATTTAGACAGCTGACAATCCTTCCTTTTTTAATGGTGTATATGCAGAGAAATTATATTTTTGTGTGCACTTAATAAACCGTTATGAAATTTTCGAAACAAATTCTATTTTTATTCTTTATCTCTGCATGGCTTAGTTCTCATGCTCAATCCAAATATGAAGTAAGAGGTGTATGGTTTTCAACGGTATGGGGACTTGATTTTCCATCTAAACCAGCATCATCGGCATCTACTATAGAAAGACAGAAGAAAGAGCTTACAGCAAAGCTTGATTCTCTGCATAAAATCAACATAAATACAATTTTCTTCCAGGTGCGAAACCGGGGAGACCTCTCCTATGAATCGAAGATAGAGCCCTGGCATTATGTTTTCGGCGGTAAAACCGGTGTATCACCGGGTTATGACGTTCTACAATTTGCGATAAGTGAAGCGCATAAAAGAGGGATGGAATTCCATGCCTGGTTTGTGTGCATGCCTTTAGGGTCTGTCAAACAGATCAAAGACAAGAAACACCTTTGCCTTCCAGCAACTTTACCAGACCTTTGCCTAAAATATAAGGATGAATGGTATATGAATCCTGCCAATCCGAATACTTCGGTTTATCTTGCTAAGTTAATTGCTGAGGCCACACGAAAATACGATTTTGACGGAGTTCACCTTGATTATATCAGATACCCGGATCGGACTGACAAATACCCCGATGATCAGTTCTTTAAAAAATCAAAAGCCAAAGATCTGAGTCAGTGGAGGCGTGATAATATTACACGTATTGTCAGTACGATTCATGACAGCGTAAAAAGCATTAAACCCTATGTAAAGGTTAGCGCTGCTGTTATCGGACGCTACTGCGAATTATCACACAACAAACCCGGCTGGAGAGGCTTTGAAGATGTTTTTCAGGATGCTGTACAATGGATAAATATGGGTGAGATGGACTTCATCACACCTATGACCTACTATCAGGATCCTTTATTTGGTACAATTGGGTCAGATTGGTGTAAACGGCTCAAACCGGATCAGATAATTCCTGGCGTGTACACTTCCATGATTTCACCAAAGGAAAGAAACTGGAGCGCTGATGATCTTTTTGATCAGATCATGATTGCTCGTCTTTGCGGAGCCGGAGGTGTAGCCCATTTCAGAGCTCAACCACTTATTATTAATGACTAAAGTTTCTCACATGATATAAATGCCTAAAAAACAAGGCGAATTCAATTTATTTGATTAATTTAATGGTATCTAATCGATTAATTATCAAATAAATAAACCCTCCTGTTATGAAAGCAAAAATAGAACAAATTTCC
>JBOFDD010000342.1:0-2245 GCA_051646645.1 Bacteroidales bacterium
AGACTTTCTCAGGATCCTAAATTCAAAAAAGATGTTTTTGAAGAAACGAGAAACTGGGCTTTCATTAATCCTTTCCAAAAACTGAAAGAAGGAAAATGGTACTGGCAATACGCTTATGTTGACAAAAATAACAACGAAGAATGGTCTGAAATATTCCACTTCTTCATTACAAAAGAGTCTTTGGATTTTAACCCACCTTCTTTATCTCAACTAAAGGAGATGATCCCTCAACATCACCCACGCGTATGGATGGATAAAAAAGACTGGAAGCATATTATTGAAAAAAACAAAAGCAATGACGAAGTTAAACAGTACATCCGTCAGGCTGATAAAGCACTAAAAACTAAGCTGGGACATATTGGTTTAGAAATTGATACCAGCAAACTTCACTCTCTGGATAATGAGATCAAAAGAAAATCATATCTGATACGCGAAAGTCGCAAGA
Organism: Bacteroidales bacterium; assembly: GCA_051646645.1. GTDB lineage: Bacteria > Bacteroidota > Bacteroidia > Bacteroidales > UBA7332 > UBA7332. The sequence goes on from JBOFDD010000342.1 coordinate 446, forward strand.
TTGTAGACCGCGAAGAGCGCAACGTTGAATCTTTGGTAAGAGCTTATTTGTTAACGAAAGAGCAGAGATATTACGAGGGAGCTATTGCCCGCATTGAGGAGATGTTATCGTGGAAAGGGCATCGCTACTTTGCCGGCGACTTTAATGCTTCGGTTCTATTGTCTCTTTCGGCTATGAGTTACGATGCATTCTATGACTTGCTTACGCCTGAAGATAAAACTATTCTTCTGAATGGAATAAAAGACAACGGAGACTTATTCTTCGAAGAGTTTGTCAACCATCTTGAAAACCGTATTGCAGATAATCACGTATGGCAAATGACATTCCGCATTCTGACAACTGCTGCTTTTGCATCATGGGGAGATCTTCCTGAAGCGAATACCTGGTTAGACTACTGTTATAATATGTGGATTGCCCGTTTCCCCGGATTAAACAATGACGGAGGATGGCACAATGGTGACTCATATTTCCATGTAAATATCAAAACTCTGATTGAAGTTCCATTTTTATTAAGCCGCATTACAGGCTTTGACTTTTTTGCCGATCCATGGTATAATAATAATGTTAAATATGTGATTTACCAGCAACCTCCTTTTTCAAAGTCTGCAGGACATGGTACTTCTCATGAAAACTATCTGGCTCCGAGTGCTACCCGTATCGGATATGCTGACGCTCTTTCCCGTGAGTTACAGAATCCTTATGCCGGAGATTATGTAAAAATGGCTTTGGATAAAGATCCTAAAGCGATGTATAAAGGTTTTCTTGGAAAAAGTGGTGACTTAACCTGGTATCGTGCAATCACACCTAACAAGTTAAATATTGATCCAAAGAGAACTCTCGCGACAATGCCTGTAACAAAGGTATTCCCTGAAACAGGACTGGCAACGATGAACACAAACCTGGACAAACCGGAAGAAAATGCAATGTTCTCATTCCGATCAAGTCCTTATGGCTCAACTTCTCACGCACTTGCCGATCAGAACGGGTTTCACACCTTCTACGGAGGTGAAGCTATTTTCTATAGCACAGGGCATCGTACCGGATTTACCGACGAACACATGATGTATCATTACCGTAATGCACGTTCTCATAACACGATCCTGGCAGACAGCATGACCCAAACGATCGGGACGGAAGGTTATGGTTGGATACCTCGTCATTTCACCGGCAAAAATATTGCTTACTTTGTAGGTGATGCTTCAAATGCATACGGACAAATCTCGGCTCCGCTATGGATAGAAAGAGCTGAACTTTCGGATATTGAGTTTTCTGAAAAGAACGGATGGGGAGAAAACAGAGTCAATACGTTCAGAAGACATGTCGTACAATTAGGAAACGATGGTTTGGTTCTTATCTACGATGAGCTTGAAGGGAAAAAACCTGTTGCCTGGACTTATCAGCTGCATACAAGAGAAAATGACATGAAGGTTACAGGGACGGATAATCACTTTACCGTTACCGGATATAATTCAAAAGGAGTTTCCGATGCTCATATTTTCACTTCGGCTAAGTCCGGATATACTCAGCACAACGAGTTTGCTTCACCGGCAGTCAACTGGCTAAACAAAACAGGGAAAGACGGCAAGCCTCTTGTATACGAGAATCACCATAGTGTAGGAATTACAACATCTAAAACAAAACATGCGCGAATCATATCTATAATAGATACGCGCGCGAAGAATGCTAAGCCGGTTTCAATTGAAAGAATATCTGATTCTCAGATCAAAGCCGGAGACTGGATTATCAATGCTAATCTGAGCAGCGAAGGTGATGCTTTCTTTAATGCAGTTAACAACACAT
>JBOFDD010000343.1:0-18782 GCA_051646645.1 Bacteroidales bacterium
TCTCCAGTTAATTTCATATTCAATAACCTCCGTACGAAAGAACAGTTTGCAGCACGGGTAGCTGATCAGTTGATGATAGATTCAGTGGATGTAATTACGCTATTGAACGATTCAGCTTTTACTGCAAAAAAGGGATTTACTCCACAGACAGTTCCTGTAATGCTCATTCCTAATACGTACCAGTTTTACTGGAATACCAATGCCGAAACATTGCTTGAAAAGTTAAGCGGCGAGTATAAACGTTTCTGGAACGATGAGCGCCGGGAAAAGGCTTCAAACATCGGACTGTCACCGATTGAGGTTGCCACGCTGGCTTCTATTGTCGAAGAGGAAAGTGCAAATCGTAAAGAGCAACCTCGTATTGCAGGTCTTTATCTGAATCGCCTTCGTATAGGGATGCCGCTTCAGGCTGATCCGACAGTGAAATTTGCAGTTGGTAATTTTGAGTTGAAGCGTATTCTGAGCGGGCACCTTGCTTTCGAATCTCCGTATAATACATATCTGAATGCCGGACTTCCTCCCGGACCAATCCGCATTCCGTCAATTCATGCGATAGATGCTGTACTGAACCGCGAACAGCATAATTATATTTATATGTGTGCAAAAGAAGACTTTTCAGGTACTCATAATTTTGCGGCATCGTACGAAGAGCACCAGCGAAATGCTGCCCGTTATCGTAAAGCGTTGAACGAAAGAGGTATAAATTGATTTTTATGCACTTTTGGCACATAGATAATATAGCTAAATCAGTACAATCGCTCTCTTAGAGAGCAATTTTAAGTATGTTTTGCTCTGTTGAGAGATCAATTTTTCTTGTTTTTTGCTCAGAGAGAGAGCAAAATATGTAACTTTGCATTCTAAAATCACTGTTTATGGAACGATTGCAACAATATTTTCGAAAACTTCTTGCAGGTACAACACTGGATTTTAAGAGGTATATGTATGAACGTATAAACTGGGATAATCGAATGATTGGTTTAACCGGCCCCCGAGGTGTTGGTAAAACTACGCTTGTTTTGCAATATATAAAAGAACATCTTTCGCCAGACGATTCTTTGTATGCCAGTGCGGAAGATTTTTATTTTGCAGATCATTCTCTTTTTGATCTGGCTGAAAGTTTTTCCAAAATGGGAGGGAAGTATCTGTTTTTAGACGAGATTCATAAATATAAGAACTGGTCAAAGGAATTGAAGCTGATTTATGATTACTTTCCTAATATCAAAGTTGTATTTACCGGATCTTCAGTTCTTGATATTAACAAAGGAGCTTCAGATCTTAGTCGCAGAGCTGTAATGTATCATATGCAGGGACTTTCATTCAGAGAATACCTTGAATTATTTCACAAAATTAATATTCAATCATTCTCTTTGAGCGATATTTTGAATAAGAAAGTTTCTGTACCTGAATTAGAATATCCTTTAGTCTATTTTCGGGAATATCTAAAGCAAGGGTATTACCCGTTTGCTCAGGATAATGATTTTAGTATCCGTCTCCGGCAGGTGATAAATCTTACTCTTGAAACAGATATTCCATTATATGCGGAGATGAATGTTTCAACCGGACGAAAACTCAAACATCTATTGGCTATAATAGCTAAAAGTGTACCGTTTAAACCTAATATTTCATCATTGGCAACAATGCTCACAGCAAGCAGGAATAGTATTAGTGACTATTGTCTGTATATCGAAGAAGCTGGTTTAATCGCGCAGTTAAGAGATGCAACCGGAGGAGTAAGAGGTCTTGGTAAAGTAGATAAGATTTATCTGGATAATACTAATCTTATTTATAGTCTGGCTCAGGATGAAGCAGATATAGGTAATATACGCGAGACTTTTTTCTTTAATCAGATGCGTGTTGATTCAGATGTTCTTGTATCTTCTGCTTCTGATTTTCAAATCGATAAGTATACTTTCGAAGTAGGAGGTAAAAATAAGAAGCAAAAGCAAATTCAGGATATAGAGCATGCTTTTGTCGTGAAAGACGATATAGAATTTGCTTACTCCAACGTAATTCCATTGTGGCACTTTGGCCTTACATATTAAGATATCCCCCTGCATTTAATTCGGATTAGATGCAGGGGCTTTTATTTTATTCAACCTGATCAGGGGAGCTGTACCGGAATATATTGCCTGTATGTTAACTACTGACTTTGTAGTAATTACAAATTAAGGATAAATTCTACGTTTTGTTCTTTTGTTTTCAGGTCGAAATAGTATCTTTGAGCGACTTGAAAACGTAAATCTTTTAGAGGTATATATTCTTATGAAAATTATTTATAATCCTGCCTGTAGTAAATGTCAGGCTACATTGGCCTTGATTCGTGAAAACGGAGTTGAGCCTGAATTAATCAACTATCTGGATGGTGTGTTGACGGCTGAAGATATTGAAAAAGTACATCAGTTACTGAATGCTCCTGTTACGGATATGGTGCGTCAGTCCGATCCTGTATGGTGTGCTGCCATTGATAAACGCGATCTGGACGAACCGGAAGTTTATGCGCTTATGGCTGCTAATCCGAAGATGATTGAACGTCCGATCGTAATCGAAGGTGATCGTGCGATTGTTTGTCGTCCGCCTGAGAAAGTGTTGGCTTTCTTCAAATAAGAAACTTATGTTATTGAGTATATTCTGACTCATTATTCAATAGTCGTGATATTCTCATTAGATTTAACCTCTCTGTCTCAAGGATGGAGAGGTTTTTTTATACGCTTGTTTCTCCCGTATTATACGGGCAAATAAATTCAGAGATACAGGTTGTTAATTGTTTTCATCCCTATGATTAATTATTTTCAAGCGTATGAATAAAAAAGGATCTGTACAGCATCTTCTAAGGATCTGTACAGCATCTTCTAAGGATCTGTACAGCACCCTCGAAGGATCTGTACAGCACCCAAATGAGTGCTGTACAACCTACAAATTAATCATACGTGTGAAGGGATTTATTTGCGCCTTGAAAAAAGTTATTCTTTTGTAGTTCTGAATTTGTTTGTCCGTATTTTACAGAGAAAAGATACGGAAAACAGGATCATCATAATACAATCCCTTCGGGATATGTATCAGATCTTATTTGTTTACCGTAGGTAGCTTCTGCGAAGTGCCCCCCAAATTAGAAAAGACGGTGACAGTTGGATATGAGTATAATCAATTATTTTATTCGGAAGGGGGCTTATAAAAAAACGATGTAACCGGATGAGATTCCGATTACATCGTTTTTAGTTTTATCTTTTACCAAACGGTAGTAGATAATATACAGTTGCTGAAATAACCTGAGGAGCAGAAGCTTCGAACGGGTCTTTCTTTGAGTTGTTAAAGATATCACCGAGACTGAAAAAGTATCTTCCTTCTAATCCGAATGATCCGATTTTACTCCGATATTCAAATCCCAGACCTCCACATATTCCGTAATTGAATTTGTTCTCAACCTTTTTGCCATATCCCCGGGTATCATCAGGAGCATACTCGCTTTTCTCACTGTCGTTGAGAAAGAGGGCAATTTCCGGACCGAGATTAAAGAATACCCGTGTACTTTTTATGTTGAAATAAATATGGGATAAAAAGGGTAGTTCCAGATAATTCAGCGTACGCTCGTAGAGCTTGGGGTACTGAACAGTGGGAGCTTCTTTCCATCCGTATTGAGCATAATTTAGCTCAACCTGAACTCCGAAATGTTTTTCGGATATATAGCGAAAGGTACCACCGGCTCTCATACCCATTTTCATCTCTTGTTTTATAGCAGGCTGGAAACGCATCGAAGAGAAGGTTGTACCACCGTTTATCCCTACATAATATTCCGGCTGAAATGCTTTTGTCTGAGCTTTGGTTGCAGTTGCACAAAGCAGGAGAAATAAGCTGAATAGTATTTTACGCATAAGAGGTTAGTCGATTTGTATTTTAGTAATCAGATATTCAGGCGAATAATGAATGAAATATATGTTTTCATTAATCAACCCTCCGCCACTTTGAATTGGTCTGAAAAAGAATCCGGTTTGAATGCCGTTAAAATGTTTGCCTTTTATTGTTTTGATTGCATTTTCACCTTCCTGAGCATAGTTTTGAAGGAAGAACAGACCCGTGTCGAACCCTAATGCTCCGAACTTCGGATAGCTGTTCAGTATATCTTTATGATACCAGCTTTTGTAGTTGGAGTAAAAGCGATTTAGGTTTGCCGATTCATTATCTGCATAGAACGATGAATAGATATAGGTATTCAGTTCATAAAATGCTTCGATGTAATCTTTTACGTATGTCTGCCATTCAGGATATCCGAAAAGTGTAATGTTCAGGACCGGATTTACTTTTTTCGCTACCTGAAGAAACGGAAGAAACATTTTCAAAGATTCTGAATTTGAGCTCTCAGGTACGAAAATATACTCTTTACCTTCTTCGAGTTTAAGAGTAGCCATATCGATATCGGTAGGCTGATACTGGTGAACAAGATATGAGCGGTTCATTTTGTCTAACTTCTGTCGAAGCATAGTGCAAAAATCACTTTTCGATCCTGTCTTGCCGGTTTCTTTCAGAAAGACAATTTCTTTTCCTGAGAAGCGACGTACAAATTCATTGATTGTTTCCTTGTATAAATAAGCCTGAGGCGTATTGATCTGAACCAGATACGGATTGGTATCAATCTCATCGTTTTTCGATGTGAAAGGGAGAATCAGTGATTTTTTATTTTTCAGAGCAAAATCCGAAAACTCCTGTAACTGATTGGCTGCAGGTGATGCAATGATCATATCAGCTTCAGCGACACCCTCTTGCTTAAGAAGTATTGACGGATTCTGATTGTATGAATCGTATACATAGAGATTGACATTGTAATCTTGCTTTTTCAATGAGTCAACAGCCAGAAGAAGACCTTCGTAGAATTCAGTGAATCTGCGCTGATTGATGTCAGTCCTTAATTTTACAGCAGCATTGAAAGGTAGGTATAGTACCGCCTGTACGCTTCTCTTTCCTGACGGAAACTTTATGTTCTCATTGCTTTCTTCTCCGTTTGTAATGCCACCTTCAGTTGCCGGAGGTATTATAGCAGATGCCGGAATGATTAGTGAGCGTCCGATCTGGAATGTTTCAGCACTAAGGCCCGGATTAGCTTCTATCAGTTGTGTGGTAGTCAATCCATATTGACGGGCAATCGAGTAAAGTGTTTCTTTCGGTTGAATTGTATGATGATGAGTTTCTTCAACTACTTTTTCTTCAACTATAGGTTTAGCAGGCCCGTATTGCGGTATGCGGATCAGCGTTTTTGCTTTAAGCTTTTCTTTAGCACCCGGATTAAGTTTAATCAGATCATCAACGGATACATTGTATTGACGCGAGATAGAATAAAGGGTTTCCTTTCTCTTAGTCTCGTGCATAAAGTAATTGATAATAACCGAATCTGGCTGTTGTGGTGAGGGAATCAAAATCTGCTGACCGCTTTTGAGGCTGTTTCCTATATTGGGGTTTGCATTGATGATGTCATCCTGCGAAACATTATGTCGTTTGCTTATTCCGTATAAGCCTTCACCGGGCTGAACAATGTAAACAAGATATTTTTTGCCATCAATCGTTTTGTCTGATTGTCCGGCTTGTGCCTGTATTTCGCTAAAAAGTAAGCAGAATCCTACTAGTAGGATATAGGTTAGTCTTTGTTTTCTCATCTAAATTCGAATTTAACTACCGCAAAAGTAAGAAAAAGTTATACACAACATTAAAACCAGTCCGAAAAGGTTGAGGTGGTAATTATTTAAGTGTTCAGGTGTAACAGAGTGAAATGCTTAAACCTGAATGGAATAGTACTTCACTCTGCTGTTTGTCTGCCTGTTTAAGACTAAAATTCGTAGTCAACACAAGCTCTTGCCTGCATGCATTCGCGGATAATGCCCCCGACAGCTACGTGATCAGGATGAATAGCATATGCTTCAAGAGCTTCGAGTGTTTCGAATTCCGAAACAAGAGTGATATCGTATTTTTCTTTAGCATTACAGTTAATACCAACTTCCATAGAAAGCAGAGTAGGGACTTTGCCCATCAAACCTTCAAGGCCCGATTTAATTTCATGAAGTTTAGCTTCTTTAGCTTCAGGAGTTGCAAACTCTTTCAACTGAAACATGACAATGTGTTTGATCATAATTGTATACTATTTGGTTGTTAAAAAAGAATTTTAGAAAAGTGTAAGCTGACGATCAAGCAGCTGAAAGCTCATACGATGAAACTTGCAGGGGCCATTTGCTGCAATAGCCTCGCGGTGAGCCTTGGTCGGATAGCCCTTGTTTTTATCCCAGGCATAAACGGGATATTCTTTGTGAAGCTGATCCATGTAATCGTCGCGATACGTTTTAGCAAGGACCGATGCAGCAGCAATAGACTGATACTTTCCATCACCTTTGACAATGCATGTATGCCCGATTTCGGGATAGGGAGTAAAACGGTTACCGTCAATAAGCAGGTGTTCCGGATTTACTTTAAGCTGGTCAATGGCTCTGTGCATTGCAAGAAACGAAGCTTTAAGTATATTGATTTTATCAATCTCTTCAGGTGTAACAATCCCAACTGCATATGCAATTGCCTTCTCTTCGATAAGCGGACGTAGTTCGTAACGTTGCTTTTCGGTTAGTTTTTTTGAGTCGTTAAGAAGTTCGCACTCAAAATCCGGAGGCAGAATAACGGCAGCAGCAAAAACGGCACCCGCCAGACATCCTCGCCCTGCTTCATCGCATCCGGCTTCAATAAGGTCAGGATGTAAAAATTTATCGAGCATAAAGAATCTATTCTTATTTATAAGTCCAAAAGTACGATTAATTTGTGAGATTCCTGCTTTTTTTGTAGGTTCGCTCTTATAGAGATCGTCCCGGCTTTTGGAAACGCAGTAAATAGTTTAAAACAGTCCCAATTAATTAACGCCCAAAAGTCGGGACGACCTTATAACATAAAGGTTACGATTATGTCAAAGAATGATTGGAAAAGCAGATTGAATGTTGTTTATTCAACGAATCCCGATTTTCAGTATGAATCGGAAGATGAAGAGGTTGTAGATACACTGGATAAAGAGACGCAAAATCTTAGGGTTTATCTGGACCGGAGTCATCGTAATGGAAAAACTGTTACACTGGTTAAAGGTTTTATTGGTACTGAGGATGATCTGAAAGATCTTGCCAAAGTATTGAAAACCAAATGTGGTGTGGGTGGCTCTGTAAAGGATGGTGAGATTATTATTCAGGGCGATTTCCGAACAAAAGTTGTTGATATTCTGTTAAAAGAAGGGTACAAGAAAAGTAAAACAGGAAATTAATACTTTAAACCTTAAGTTATGAGTTTGCGTTCGCTTCACCTCGAATTAGTGGATGATGATCCTTCTTATTCATGGATTCATCAGAAGGATTCTTCAGAAGATACAGGCAAAGACGGTACTTACATGAATAGTGAGTTCGGCATGCCTAAAATTGAAGAATATGATCTTTCGTGTATAATGATTGATTGCAGAAATAACATTCCTTCAGCAGCCGATCTGAATAAAATTGATTTCAATCATAAGGCTGTGCTTCTTTTTACAGGTAATCTTGAGAACAAGGAGTATTCAACACGTGATTATATCAAAGCAACACCTGAAGTGCCATTTTCGGTGATAGAGGCGATTGTTGCTCATAATCCACATTTCATTCTGATTGATGCAGCCGGAATAGACAAGCATCATGAGGCAAGAAAAAAAGCGGAGAAATACTGTGCTGAAAATAATTGTTATATCATTAACAATGTGAATCTGAGTACTGATCTGCTGAAATCTATACGTGAGGTAAAGATTGAAATTGATGAGACTTTTGACTCGCAGTTTAAACCTTGCAAAATATATACAGAAGTATATGATCTATAATAAAAGAGGCTTCCATTCGGAAGCCTCTTTTATTATAGATCTTTTTTGAGATCGTATGTTCGTGTTTTCAGAAGATTTGCCAGATCTTCAATGTTCTTATACTGACGTTGTTCTTCAACGGTTACAGGTGCGCCTATAATTACTCTGAATTTCGTGCCACGCTTGTTGAATACTTCATGCGGTATGCGCATGGAACGAAGCAACCAGCTCAATCGCCCCAGTTGATAGAAGAATCCGGAGTTTAATCCGTCAAAATAGACCGGATAAACCGGTGCTTTCGCTCCTTTAATCAGTCTTACAACGCTTGACTGCCATTCGCGGTCTTCAATTTCTCCGGTTTTAGGATCAAGCATAGATATAGCTCCGGCAGGGAAGAATCCCAGCGGGTGATTGTCTCTTAATCTTTCGAGAGACTCTCTTACCCCATTGATACTTGTGGCAGATGTGCTATTATTGTTCCCCGTTACCGGTTTTACAGCAATAAAGTTTTCATCCATCGCCTCAATATGTGTAAGAATCCCGTTTACCATAACCTTGAAATCGGGACGGCGTTTTGCAAAAATGTCAATGAGCATTATGCCGTCAATAGAACCCAACGGATGGTTCGATACAGTAATGAATGCACCTTCCGGTAAGGATTCCAGTCTTTCTTCGTTTATAATGTCATAGGATACGCCTATGTCTTTGAGTATTAATGTTGTAAATTCAGGTCCTTGCTTATAACAGTTTCTGCCATATAGAGCATTGACTTTGTCGATACCCAAAATTTTTAATACACCGGTAGCAAACAACTTGCCGGCTTTACCCCTGAAAAAGGGTGAGACGGAAGCTAAATATTCTTCATCAATAACCGTTTTTTTCATCTACATCTTACTTCAGTGATTTATACTTCATAATGGATATTCCAATGAAAATCCAGAATAGTTCGCGAATGCGTGTACAAAGACTTACGTAAATTCCTAACGGTGTAGGTAATGAAAGGCTCGAAAACGCAATCGCATATCCTCCTTCTCTAGTGCCTAACTGCATAGGAGAGAAGAATAGGAGATTTGCAAACAGAGAAGCGAGAGCAACAATGATCACACACTGGATATATGTTACGTCTTGTCCGATCGAATAGAGCATGAAATAGATTTCTAAACAGCTAACCATCCGTGAAGCTAACTCTGCGAGTAATGAAAGGAAAAAGGTTCTCTTTCTGTTTAGATAGAGATCTGATATTAATTCGTCAATCTCTTTCAGATGATCTTCATTTTCCTCTTTGTATTTGCGGACATACTTTTTCACAAAAGGAATCTTTGATAAAAAAGAGAAAAGTTTGAATACCATCCCCTTTTTATATCCTTTGAATGTCCATATAATTAACAACGTACAGGCAATAAAGATTATCCACAGTGAAATTGTTAATCCCATTTTTGTAGTTGGAACAGATACCAGAATGAGAAAAACAGAGAGAATCCACAGAATTAAATGCGAAACAAAATGCATCATCGCGTAAAGGATAACAGCTGAAGTCGCTTTCTTTACTCCCAATGCCGGTTTAAGCTCCATTACCCGATAAGGCTCTCCTCCAAGAAGTCCCATCGGAGTGGTATAATTGATGGCATAACCGCTGATAACCAGTTTTAGCGTTCGCATAAAACTGATTCTTTTTGATTCGGGGCTACCATCCCGGATGATCAGCTGAAATGATACAGCATTTATCATATATACGATGAGCCATACACCAAGAATAGCTGCAAACCACCATCCGGTTTTTTGAAGATTATCGGAAATGTTTTCAAAACCGATTGTTTTTACCATTACTAAGATGGTGACAATGCCTATTCCGAAAAATAGGTTCCGAAACAGGTTTGTTTTATTTGCCATATAATAACCGAAATAATAGTGTTAGTTTGATGCTTCAATTTTCTTGATAAACTTCTCGCAAATAGCTTCGTGTTTGCGGATCGATATAATCAGAATCGGATTTAAAATAAAAATTTCAAAGAGATAATAACCAAAAGGTAATGCAGCCCAGATTGTACCGAAGGAGAGCGCGCCTGCAATTGTGAGAATGAACAATACAGGCGTACGTCCGTTGAATGTAAGCCAGTCGATCAGAGGCATAAGTTTGCTGCTTTCTTTTCTGAATTCAACACGAATCTCTTCAGGAATATCGCCATGATATTTATTGTTTAATACTACAAGTAGCTTTTGCAGTTTAGGAGTAGCTTTTTCCTGAGCTACAGTATAGAATCGATAGAAAAATAAGAAGAACTTATAGATCCGGTCATCTTCCCATTTAGTCTCGTTCCAGTGACGTTGCAGATTTTCAAAATTGTCGAATTCAGCACCTTTTGATTTGCTGATAAAGAATAAATGCAAAGTTTTATAGTAGTCGGCCATAGCTGCCTGACGAGCATGTGAATAACCAGAGGCAACAGCAAAAAGCCAAACCCAGATGCCCCAGCCTAAATCCATCAATCGCAGAGCGATGCAGATATAGATAGTAGCAAACCATAAGTCGCCTGCAAATCCGTCAATGATTCGTCCAACTTTTGACTTAATCCCGGTTAGACGGGCTAACTGTCCGTCAATACAGTCCATAATGTTAGCGCACATAAGAAGTCCCACGCCAAGTATGTTCATGCCCAGTGTAGGATAGAAAAAACATAATCCGGCTCCGATTCCTACAAAAATAGAAGCTATGGTAATCATATTGGGTGTGATGCCGGTATTACGCAATAAAAGCGCAAATTGAAATCCAATCGGACGATAGAATTTACGATCCAACCAGTTTTCAGTTTCTATTGACTTTAGAGAAGACTCTAAAGTTACATTTTCAGTACTCATTCTTTTAATAATGTTTGTTTTTACTTCGGAGAAAGTCTCACGACTCGATCTTTACTTGTAAGAATAACCTCCGTCTATGACAAGAATCTCGCCATTCATATATTTGTTGTCTATCATCAGCATATAGGCGTCAGTAAGCTCCTCGGATGTACAAAAACGACCTGCGGCAACTTTACTCTCTATGCTTTTCCGGATTTCAGCCGGTTTGGTTTTCTGCCACTCCGTATCGACAAATCCGGGTGCGACACCGTTTACACGGATGTTATAAGGCGCAAGAAATTTAACAAGATTAGCTACTAATGCGTGTGCAGCTGATTTTGTTACACCGTAAGCAAGTGATACGGAGTGTGGAAATATGCCCATTAATGATCCAGTGAAAACAATGGATGCATCGGGGTTAATGTGATTAACCAATTTCTGTGTAAGGAATGTCGGATAATGAATGTTAGCTTCAAATACTTTGCGCCATTCATCAGGTTCCATTTCTTCAAATCCGGCACGATAAGTAAGACCTGCATTAAGAATAACGGCATCAAGTTTCCTTTTTGTCTCCGTAATGAGATCAACCACTGCCGTAATTGAATCTAAGTTGGTTACGTCTGCTTTTTCGATAATAACACTGTTGTCGAAAGTAGCAGCTATTTCTGCAGCACACTGTTTAGCTGCGTTCGCATCGGATGAATAGGTGAGGATTAAATCGTACCCTTCTTTTGCAAGGCGACAGGCAACAGCTTTGCCAATTCCTTTTGTTCCACCCGTAATAAGAGCTAATTTTCTCATTTGTTTACTGAAAAAAAGGATTAATCTTCTTTCTTCTGAATCTCCTTTGGTTTTTGCTGCTGCTGAACATGTAGTTGAGACTCATAGCTGTCGTGGATCGTTTTCTTAAGCGACGTTGATGATACACCTGTTCCATACGGGAAGTAAAATACTTGTACCCCATCATCTTTCAGGTAGTCGTATTTGCCAAACCAGTCATCGCCTACAACAAATGCATCGATATTGAGTTTTTTTACAATCTCAGTATGATCAAGTGTGTGCTGAGGGATAACAATATCCGGAGTTTTCAGCGCTTCTATAATCTGAAGCCGCTCATTGAAAGGTATAATTGGTTTTGGTTTATAGGACATAACAAGTTCATCGGTGCTTACTCCGACAATAAGAATGTCAGCCAGACTCCGGGCGTAATTAATCATTCTCAGGTGGTTGTAATGAAACATATCAAATGTTCCCGACGTATATACAATTGTTTTATCTTTAAACATAGCTTTATGCTTTATTGTGTTCGTATTCTATTGTAATCAGAAATTGCTTTGATTATCTGTTAGATGTCGCAGTGATGCGGATTGGTAGTGATGATCTTGAAGGATCGTTTGTTATAACTACCAGGTTTTCGGCAATAGCTCTTCTCAGAGATGCTGCATCAAGATGAATGGTTAGTGTAGCCTCACTCCCTGCCGGTATACTCATTCGATTGATCGATGGCTTTATTGCCGAATTGCCGCAAGTGATTTTGCGAATATGTAAAATCGACTTACCGGTGTTTTTTATTTTTATCTCTTTGCTTACTTTTTGACCTGTAGGCACAGCCCCAAAGTCTGCTTTTAATTCAGATACTTCAATCTTTGGTGCGTTATCTTTCTGACTCTGAGTTAGCTTAGAAAAGTCTTCTTTGATTATTGCATTTACTGTAATGCGACGATCAGAAGTCATTCTGGTCTCATTGCTATAGAGAATATAGAAGTCATCTTTGCGAACACCCCAGTCTTTGATAGCAGAAGGGTCATAGCTGACTAATATTTCGCCAGTTTGTTCTGGTTGAAGTGGGCTTTGCGAAATTGTAAGCTTAATATGTCGGGGTACGCCTGCAAATTTGATATCCAATGGTTTGTCTGTTGGGTTGAAAACCATTAGTTTACCGTCGAAACGGGCAGAGGAGTTTATCTCTCCAACCTGAATGCTTCGTTTATCCAACCGAATGCTTCCCATTATTACGGGATACTGAACAGCACGAAGGATTTCAGGAGTTTCAACCTCTCCTTTTATTCGAAGTTCTACCCGATTATTTGAAGCATTGCTAAGTACGGTTATTGTTTTTGCAAATGTTCCGGGTCTTCCTGCAGGATTATATGTTACTTTTAGTTCTCCGGTTTTTCCTGACTCTACAGGGGATTTGGTCCATTCCGGAGAAGTGCATCCGCATGAAGCTATAACCTGGTTGATAACCAGGGGTGTTTTGCCTTTATTTGTAAACGTAAAAATTACGGAAACAGGTCCGTCCTTTTCAGGAAAACGACCGAAGTCATGTTCGTATTTATTGAAATCTATTTCTGCTCCGCTCTGAGCAGTAACAAAGCTGAAAGATAATAATAGCATCAGGCAAAGATGCAGTTTGAAATATAAATGTCTCATCCTTCTGTATTTCAATTGATTATTTTTTTGTAATGCTTTGTGATATTAATCATTGAAGCTTAAGTCGCAGATAATCCCAAAGTGTTTTAAAATGTTTACAATGCAAACGTACATAAAGTTTTTAATTCTGAGAAACAAAGTTCAAAGGAATGTAAACTATTTGAGGTCGTAAAGTTTTCTTATGAAAGGATTTTACACGGATTTAATGTGTTAGGGTTAATGATTATGAAAATATTGTAATTCAGAAATCGTCGGTTTGCGGTATATTGTAGCTCTCCCCGTTTGATTGGATTAAGAAGAAAATGGCTCTGAAAACATTTTTTTTGTTCTATGTTGCTCTCTTTTTTCAAAATATCATTTACTTTACCGCGTTAAATGTGTATATTTGCACGCTAAAATAGCCTTTACATGAAAAGAAAACTATCTTACATACTTTTGTTGTTAATTATCTTCACTTCTTGTGGAGAGTACAGTAAATTGCTTAAAAGCTCAGATTATGAGCTTAAGTATGAATATGCTAAGAAATATTTCGATCAAAAGAAATATTCAAAAGCGACTACGCTTCTGGAAGAATTGGTGCCTTTGTATAAAGGAACTGATAAGGCCGAAGAGTCTTTGTATTTATTGGCAAGAAGTTTCTTTTTAGGGAAAGATTATTTGTCGGCCGGATCTTATTTTACAACCTATTATACGACATATCCGAAAGGAAAGTATACAGAGTTGGCTCGCTTTTATGCCGGAGAAGGATATTACCTTGACTCTCCGGAAGCGAAGCTTGATCAGACTGAGACTTATAAAGCAATTAATGAGCTTCAACTGTTTCTTGAGTATTTTCCTGAAAGCGATAAACGTGAACAGGTAGAGAAAATGATTGTTGATTTGCAGGAAAAATTAGCTTTGAAGGAATTACTGAATTCAGAGTTATATTTCAACTTAGGAGATTACATGGGTGATAACAATTATCGCTCAGCTATAATTACCGCTCAGAATGCAATAAAAGATTATCCGTATTCAAAGCTACGTGAGGATTTTTATATTCTTGTTCTGAAAGCCAAGTATCACGAGGCTATGAATAGTAAAGAGAATGTGAAGGCAGATCGTATGCGTGACGTAATAGATGAATACTATAGCTTTAAAAATGAGTATCCTGACGGTAAATACGTTAAAGAGGCTAATAAGATCTTTAATGCCACTTCGAAGCATGTTAAAACGGAAGAATAACTCTTGCCGGATATGTGAACAAGTGCTTTTCATTTGTAATAATTAGTACTTATATATTATGGACTACAGAAAGACGAAAGCTCCAAACAACACTGTTACACGCGATTTGACAAGAATGGCGGAGGAGACAGGTAACGTGTATGAAACTGTTCGCATCATTGCTAAAAGAGCGAACCAAATCTCAGTTGAGATGAAAAAAGATCTTGAAAAGAAACTTCAAGAGTTTGCTACAAACAATGATAATCTAGAAGAAGTGTTCGAAAACAGAGAGCAAATCGAAATTTCTCGTTATTACGAGAAACTACCTAAATCAGTTTTGATTGCTACTCAGGAATACCTTGAAGGTAGAATTTATTACAAGAATCCAACAAAAGAGAAATTGTAATTCCTCTTTTTATAAAGAATAATTTAGAGAGGTTATTTGTTTCGTCAACGAAGCAATAACCTCTCTTTAATTCATATTTATCAGAACATGATTCAACGTATTCAAACTTTATATCTATTGGCCGTAGCTGTTTTGGCCGGAGTGTTGAGTTTTTTGACGCTCGTTTCTATCAAAACAGGAGAAACTGTTTATGAATTGGAGTCTTTTGGGCTTCAGTCTGTGACTCCTGAAAAGGAGATTGTTTACAGCACATTTCCACTGTTTGCGATTCTTTCTGTAATCAGTGTTTTATCTGCTTTAACCATCTTTTTGTACAAGAAAAGAATATTGCAAATACGTTTGTGTCTTTTCAATATTATTCTTGCAATCGGATTTTATGCTGCATTTGCTTTTTATACTTATTATATTGGGAGCAAGTTTGAGGCTGATTTCTCATTGAAATTACCTGTTGTTTTTCCTTTGATCGGAATTATTCTGGATTGGTTAGCTATTCGTTCGATTGGAGCTGATGAAGCTTTAGTTCGTTCCTATGAACGTTTGCGATAATTTCCGTATTATGGAGGATCGGGTAGAAAAAGCAATCGCTTATTTTAAAGAAGGATATAATTGTTCGCAGGCTGTTTTTATGGCCTATGCGGATCTGTTTGATATAAATCCTGAACTGGCTAAGGCTATTCCTACATCATTAGGGGGTGGTATGGGACGTTTGCGAGAGGTTTGTGGAGCAGTCAGCGGAATGTTTTTACTTGTAAGTATGAAGTATCCGGTGCTGAATGCGAATGATAAAGAGACAAAAAAGAAAAATTATGCAACTGTTCAACAGTTAGCAGAAACTTTTTCGCGCAAGAATGGTTCAATAGTATGTAGAGAACTTCTTCAGCTTAATGTGAAAAAAGAAGATCCTACACCTGAAGATCGGACTGAGATGTATTATAAACGTCGCCCTTGCGTTGAATATGTTGCTGATGCAGTAAGAATATTTGGCGAAATGCTACAAAAATCAGATAATTAATTACTATTTTTGTCAGATAGCATTCGATTTATTATTATTTAAAACAATTCATAGGTTATTATGAAAATGAAGATACACCACGAGGGGCGTGAGATCCTTATCGTGTCTTTTTTATTGCTTGGGGGTATAAACTTCCTGCTTTATTATTTTAATATAGAGTGGGCTTTATATCCGGTTTTATTTGTTTCTACTGTGCTTTACCTTATTATGGTAAACTTCTTTCGTTGTCCCCGGAGACATTTTCCCGGAGAAATGACAAATACCGTTGTCGCACCTGCCGACGGTAAAATTGTTGTTATCGAAGAGGTAATGGAAAATGAGTATTTTAATGAAAAGCGATTGATGGTGTCAATCTTTATGAATATATTCAATGTTCATGCGAACTGGTTTCCTGTTAATGGAACAGTAAAGCATGTAGCTCATAATAATGGTCGCTTTATGGCTGCTTATTTGCCAAAGGCAAGTACAGAAAATGAACGATCAATGGTCGTAATGACTACACCAGACGGACAGGAAATTATGGCTCGTCAGATTGCCGGAGCTATGGCAAGGCGAATCGTAACTTACGCTGAGCCTGGTGAAGAGTGTCACATTGATGAGCATATGGGATTCATTAAATTTGGCTCTCGTGTTGATGTTTACCTTCCTTTAGGAACAGAGGTTTGTGTAGAAATGGATCAGGTGGTAACTGGTAATCAAACCGTTATAGCAAAGCTTAAACCGTAAGAATTTATTAAAATATAACGAGTTGTGATTGCGAGAAGATCTCTCAATCATAACTCGTTTTTTATTCGAGAAAAATTATGAATGTGATCATAAAGAATATACCGAACAGTATTACCTGTATGAATCTTTTTAGTGGCTGCATGGCCTCAATCGCAGGTTTTAACGGAGAGTTTGAAGCTGCGATGCTATGGATTTTTGCAGCTGCTGTTTTTGATTTTTGTGATGGATTTGCTGCACGTTTGTTAAAAGCTTATTCTCCGATGGGGAAAGAGCTGGATTCACTGGCAGACTGTATAAGTTTTGGTTTTGCTCCTTCAGTTATGGTGTTTGCTTATCTGAGTGCATCAACACTGCCGAACTGGGCTGTTTATTCCGCTTTTCTTATAGCGGTGTTTTCAGCGTTACGTCTGGCGAAGTTTAATATTGATGAACGTCAGACAACCTCTTTTATAGGTTTGCCTACACCAGCTAATGCTTTATTCTGGATTACATTAATAAACGCTCTTGATAGTGGAAGCGTGCCATTTGATGTTTCTGAGTGGGTCGTAGTAGCAGCAATACCTGTGTTTTCATTATTGCTGATTTCTGAAATTCCAATGTTCTCCTTAAAGCTTAAATCGCTGTCATTCTCGGCTAATAAGAATTTGTATATTTTTATCGCGGTTCTAATTCTTTTAACTGTGATTTTTAAATTATTCGGTGTATCTTTAGCTATGATCTTTTATGTACTTCTGTCAGCTTTTACGGCAAAAAGACAAAAGGCATAGATTTTGTATTAGTGTATAACGAAGCGGAATGTTTCCGTAGAATTTAAAAGAAATACTATGTCATTTTTAGCACCTATTCTAATTATCCTTCTCATAATTGTTTTTGCAATTTTGTATATTGGATTTTCATTATTAAGAGGAGTGTTATCAATCTTCTTCCCATTTTTAAGACCAAAAACACGACCTTTTCAGGGCGGAACTCCATTTGGCTCACAAATGAATAATGGTGGCGAAAGCAAAGATGAGGAAGATGATGATATGAGTGAGGAGAGAAAGTCCCGTAAAAAGATATTTGAGAAGGAAGACGGTGAATACGTAGACTTTGAAGAATATAAAGAGAAGGAGTAAAAGAAATCCGGATCCCCCGTTTATCTTTTACTTTTGAAGAAGCTCTTCATTAAAGAGGAAGCCTCATTTTCTAATATGCCACTTGTTATCTGTGTACGCGGGTGATAAAGGTTAGGCGAGAAAATGTGGCTTCCTCTTTTTTCGTCTTTACATCCATATACAATACGTCCGATCTGAGCCCATGCTAAAGCGCCGGCGCACATTGGACAAGGTTCGACAGTTACATAAAGAGTGCAGTCAATCAGATATTTCCCGCCTAAGATATTCGCTGCAGCTGTTATTGCCTGCATTTCGGCATGAGCTGTCACGTCATTCAATCTTTCTGTCAGATTGTGAGCGCGTGCAATAATCCGGTCATGACAAACAATAACTGCTCCAATTGGAATTTCATCCGCTTCAGCAGCTTTTTTTGCCTCGGTCAGAGCCTGGTTCATAAAATATTCGTCTGTAAACATGTTTATCTGATTAAATTGAAAAATTACTGACGCATTTCGATATCATCGAAAAGAGAAGGATAATTATCTTCAAGCTTTTTCCACAAATAAGAAAGTAACGTTTCACGAGCCCATCTGGACTTGTTTTGAATGCGATGCTTCTTTAGATGTGCGCACAGCATTTCATATTCTTTCTCATTGAAAGAAAGAAGTATTTTATGCGGGCGTTCAGATTCCCTTTTAGTGCGTTTATCTTTTTTGTTCTCTTTTTGCATAGGAGTGCAAAGGTAATTAACTTAATATTAATTGAAAACGATTTACGATGATAATTTCAATAATAACCTATCAATCAACTCTTAAAATCGTGTATATATGATCAGCACTCGTTTTATGCGATTTTTTTTACAAAAAAAACAGCCTGAAAATTTGTAGGTTTCAAAAGAATGCCTATCTTTGCAGTGTAATTAAAAACAACGCGGAAGTAGCTCAGTTGGTAGAGCATAACCTTGCCAAGGTTAGGGTCGCGGGTTCGAGTCCCGTCTTCCGCTCTAAGACTCTCTGAAGGAATTCAGGGAGTCTTTTTGTATGTCGGGCATGGTATTAAGCTAGCAGGATGTAAGTTCCGGATCAGCGGATAAAATCGGTTGGTGGGGATTGATATTACGCATACAATTTAGTAAGCCTATACATGAAGAATTTAATATCACTAACACCTCTAAACTGAGACCTTAAAGCCTTAATTTTTGCGTTGAACGACTCAGCTGATGCATTAGTCAGTCTTTCTTCAAAA
>JBOFDD010000344.1:0-4022 GCA_051646645.1 Bacteroidales bacterium
TTTTTTCTTTATCAATACGTTTACGCTTTTTCTTGTCAGCATCGTTCACGTCTTTACCGTCTTTGTCTCTCAACTTAAGAACAGGACGTTCTACAGTTGGCTTACCCGGTGCATGATTAGGCTTACGTTTATCTTCACGCTCCTTTTTCTTCTCCTCTTTGCTTTTTTTCTGAGGACGTGTTCTGTCGTTAATCGCAGACAAATCAATAAAACCGACTTGTTTGATTTGCTGTTCTACTTTTGGAGCGTTAATACGAAATACATTGTTACCTGTTTCTTCCGCATTATTTTGCACCTCGTTATTTGCCTTTTGTTCTTCTTTCACGCTTTCTGATTTGACTTCTATAGTTTCAGTTTCAGCCTTTGTTGCATTTTCTTTTACCGGTTTAGGTGCTTCAACAGCAGATTCAGCGGCTTTAGAGAC
This sequence comes from Bacteroidales bacterium, assembly GCA_051646645.1. GTDB lineage: Bacteria > Bacteroidota > Bacteroidia > Bacteroidales > UBA7332 > UBA7332. The sequence goes on from JBOFDD010000344.1 coordinate 425, forward strand.
TTTTTTAGGCTCTTCTTTCTTTGCAACGCTCTCAGGCTTCTGCTTTTTCTTGTTTAAATCTTCTAAGTTTATTCGTCCCACTTCTTTTATTTTCGGACGCAACTCCTCAGCAACTTCAGTTTTGATTGTTTCTGAAGCTGGCTCCTCAATAGAAATAGACGCTTTATTTTTGTCTTTACTGTGACGTTCTTGACTGATACGCTCAGACTCTTCCTTCATATTTTTATCTCTGCTAAATTCTTTTTTCAGCAGTTCATATTCTGTTTCGCCAATTCGCGCATTCGGATTGGCTTCCACCTGATAGCCCTTTTCCTGAAGGAATTCAACAGCCGTTGCAATTCCTACATTTAATTCTCGAACTATTTTGTTTAGCTTAATATTTGACATATAAGTAATCCTTTCTTTTTTTATTACGAATTACACAACCTTATCGGGGGTTGCAACCCATTATTAAATAATACTCAGGAGAGTTTGCCGGTATTAGTCTTCAAATTCAGATTTCAAAATAGAAACGACTTCATCAACAGTGTTCTCCTCCAAATCGGCTTTCTCTACCAAAATTCCTTTTGGAGTGTTCAATACCGACTTAGCTGTCGCACAACCAATACTCTTAAGAGCATCAATTACCCAACCCTCAATTTCATCTGAGAATTCATCTAAGTAGATGTCCTCATCTTCTTCCTGAATATCACGGTAAACATCGATCTGATATTCAGTCAGCATAGAAGCCAGCTTAATATTCATACCTCCGATACCGATTGCTAATGAAACCTCTTCCGGCTTCATAAACACCTCTGCTTTATGAGTTTCTTCATTCAAACGAATTGAAGAAATCTTAGCAGGGCTAAGAGCACGCGTAATATACAGACTCACATTTGATGTGTAGTTGATTACGTCGATATTTTCATTATGCAGTTCACGAACGATACCATGGATACGAGCACCTTTCACACCGACACAAGCTCCAACAGGATCAATTCTTTCATCACGTGATTCAACCGCAATCTTAGCACGTTTACCAGGAATACGGGCAATCTTCTTAATAGTAATAATGCCTTCCTGAATTTCCGGTACTTCCACTTCAAACAAACGCTGAAGGAATAGCGGTGAAGTTCTTGAAACAATAATTTTAGGATTATTATTGCGGTTGTCCACACGGGCTACAACGGCACGAACATTATCACCTTTACGATAAAAATCTTCAGGGATCTGTTCCGCTTTAGGCAACAATAGTTCATTACCCTCGTCATCAATCAAAAGAACCTCTTTAGCCCAGATCTGGTAAACTTCACCATAAACGATCTGACCAATTTTCTCTTTGTATGTATTGTACAAAGTATCTTTCTGAAGTTCCAGTACTTTTGATGCCAGTGTCTGACGCAGATTCAGGATTGCACGACGACCAAAGCTTGCGAAAATAACCTCATCGGTAACATCTTCTCCAACTTCTGCCGCAGCATCAATCTTACGAGCTTCTGACAAAGAAACCTCCATGCTTGGATTGGTAACCTGACCATCTTCCACAACGGTTCTGTTTCTCCAGATTTCGAAGTCCCCTTTATCCGGATTAACAATTACATCATAATTTTCATCAGTGCCAAACATTTTGGCGATAACATTACGGAATGACTCCTCCAGAACACTGATCAAAGTACTTCTGTCAATGCTCTTCAAATCTTTAAATTCCGAAAGTGCATCAATCATGCTTATTACTTCCTCTTTCTTTGCCATAGCTTTTATTTGAATCTGATTTGATATTTGCAATATTTTACCTCATCATAAGCATACGTAGTATCTTCTTCCACATCACGCTTACGTTTTTCACCTTCCAACTTAACTTTCTTAGTCGTTGTAACGGTGAAGTTTTCATCATTCGCATCTTTAAGAACTGCCGTAAATTTACGACCGTCTTTCGAAAGCACTTCTACTTCGTTCCCGATATTTTTAATGTACTGACGAACAATTTTAAACGGAGAAGTAACACCAGCAGAACCAACTTCTAACTCGTAATCTTCAACTTCTCTGTCTAAATGATCTTCGATAAAGCGGTTCACACGGATACATTCTTCCAGATCCATTCCTTCATCGTTATCCAATTCTACAATAATTTGATTACCGGGACGAACGATTACGTCCACAATATAACTTTCTGAATCAGCTAATGCTTCTTCAACCAATTGATAAACCGTATCTTTTACTATCATAGCAGTTTTATATTTTCAGCTCTTTGCGAATAAGATAAAAGAAAAGAGGAAGACACTGTCCCCCTCTTTCTCCATTTCCGATGCAAATATACTCAATCCTTTGTTAATGTGCAAAGAACAAATATCTATTTTTGATATCGTATGGGTTTTTAGATATTAAATTAAGTATTAATTAACAATAAAAATGCAGAATTAACCATATCCGTTTGTTTAAGTAATTTGCTTTAATTTAAAAGCAAAGAGAGCAAACCATACCTATATTAAACAATTCAATTAAAAATTAGTTGACACACAAAGCCAATTTTCAGCTTAAAAACTCTCTTGTTCCTGCATATTGAAAATCAAAAATAAGCACATCACTCTACACAATAATAAAAAACAGACCATATAAACACCTCAACAATTTGGCTCTTGCCTGTTATTAATTTTTAAAAGAGGTCATTTCCTACGGAATAAAATTTATATCTTTGCATTATAAGACTTTATAAACGACAATAGACAGGAAAGATACACAGATTATCAGCCTGTTTCTATTCTTTTCATTAAGATTAAATTTTTAGATATGAAGATTATATGCGTTGGATGGAATTATCCGGATCACAATAAAGAAATGGCCCGCACGGAGCTTCCATCAAATCCGACTCTTTTCATGAAACCAGACTCGGCAATATTAAAAGATGGCAAACCTTTTTTTATTCCTGATTTCTCTAACCAGATTGAATATGAAACAGAGATCGTCATTCGGATCGATCGTTTAGGAAAAAATATTTCTGAGAAATTTGCACCAAGATATTACAATGCAGTAACAGTCGGTATTGACTTCACTGCACGTGACCTTCAAACCGCTTTGAGACAAAAAGGTCAGCCGTGGGAGATTTCAAAAGCATTTGACAATTCTGCTGTTCTCGGAGAGTTTATTCCTACTGAAAATATGGATATGAACAATATTACGTTTTATATGAATTTAAACGGAGAAACCAAACAGACAGGCTGTACTGCTGAAATGATTTTTTCAATCAATAAAATTGTAGCTTATTGCAGCCAGTTCTTTACATTAAAAAAGGGGGATCTTATTTTCACAGGAACTCCTTCAGGTGTGGGTCCTGTGAAGATCAATGATCGCATCGAAGGGTATCTCGGGAATGAAAAACTCTTAGATTTTCAGGTTAAATAAATTTCTCTTACTGACTTTTCTCACAAGAGACAAACTATGACATACAGAAAAATAGTATTTTGTTTACTCCTTTCGTTAGGGACAATGCTTTATGCTTTGCCCCGAAACTTTTATGCGAAGGAATCTAAACTTGCTTCAGGGAAATGGGTTAAAATAAAAGTTGGCTATACCGGAGTATTCAAACTAACTTATGAGGATCTCCTTAAGGCCGGATTTTCTA
>JBOFDD010000345.1:0-3920 GCA_051646645.1 Bacteroidales bacterium
CTACAATTCGGGTTTCAAGAAGTTGATCAGAAAAGCAGCGCTTATTATCAACACATTAAGCAAATTACACTCACGAATAATCGTAAAAAAGCCCCTGAAAATAGTTGAAAATAATTTTTAGGGGCAAAGTTGGGTTAAGGAGATGTACAGATCATTTGTGTGTGCTGTCTAGGTCCTGATTTAATCATAGGGACGAAAGAGATTATTTGAACATGCGGATGAGTATAATTATCGGTACGAATACATTTATTCTTACTTATATATGCGCAGAAATAAACGTATAATCTGGCTGATACGAGAGGATGCTATGATATAAAACAAAGAAGCTGTACTTCAAATTAAGTACAGCTTCTTTGTTTATCTGATGACTACAGGATTTGTTTCTTCGTTGTAGATGCGTTCGAAAATGCCACGTAGTACAGATTCGGATTCGATGATGATACGGAGTTCTTTCAGTTTCAGAGCATTTGAAGACTCAGGAATCCAAAGCTTCAGGTAACCGCCTTCGGCATATTTTTCTTTCAGATGTGCGCAAAAATCTCCGTATTGTTCCTCTTTTCCTTTTTCGGGATGATGAGAAAGTCCGAATTGAACGGTCCGGCGAAGCGTGATCTCGGGATTGATTATACGATCGGCTTCGGCAACAATCTTTCCGTAGATACTTCGCGGTTCGTGTTTGCTTGATGCGCGGTGATCCTCAATTGCCTCCTGCATAAGTGTAAGTTGCTCGTTAGTGAACCAGACTCTTAATTTCTCATCTTCAATAAGCATTTTACCGGATTCGATATGATGAAACTCTCTTCCTTTACTGAGCCCGAGATCATGGTAGGCAGCAATAACATAAACCATATTTGTGTTAACCGGATATGATTTTGCCAGTATAAGGCTTTCGCTTATAACTTTCTGACTATGATTTACCTGATGTGCTTTATCAAAATCATTGTAACAAGGTATGATCTCTGTTTCAATATAGAATTGAAGTTCAGCCGGGCAGGACTCTTTTAATGTATTCATCTGATTGTATGGGAACTTTGTTTTGGACAAAGATACAAAAAGAATTGCTATCCTCTTCGAAGCAGATTCAACAGGTCTTCGCGTGAAAGTTTGTGCGATTTATTCGTTCCGTCCAGCAAACTATCAGCCAAATCTTTTTTAGTTCGATGAAGTTCGATGATCTTTTCCTCAATCGTGTTGGTCGAAATCAGGCGATAAACCGTAACCGGTCGTTTTTGTCCGATCCGATATGCCCGATCCGAAGCCTGATCTTCGATTGCCGGATTCCACCAGGGATCCATATGAACAACAAAGTCGGCAGCAGTAAGGTTAAGCCCTAAACCACCAGCCTTTAGGCTGATCAAAAATAAAGGTTGGTTGCCAGTCTGAAATTTTTTAACCAGTTTGCCCCGTTCAGCAGTCGGCGTAGATCCATCCAGGTAAAGATAATCGATATTTTTCTGATCCAGCTCTTTTCTTAGGATCGCAAGATGTGAAGTAAACTGACTGAACACCAAAGCCCGGTGGTTGTTTTCGATCATGATGTCATATAGCTCGAAAAAAGCATTCAGCTTAGATGATTGCGTCTTATGTTTACTTTCTACCAGAGAGACATTGCTGGCAGCCTGGCGCAGACGGGTGATTTCTGCAAGGGTCTGAACAGTATTTGCCTCTCTGTTAAGCAGTCCGTCTTCCGCTTTTTTACGTAATGATTCGTAGATAAGCTCTTCCTTCGCATTCAGTTCAACCGGAATAACGATCTCCGTTTTGCCCGGAAGTTCATTTAACACTTCATTCTTTGTCCGTCGGAGCAGAAATGGAGCAATGAGCTGCTTTAATTCTTTCCGCTTCGATTCATTCTGGTTGTTTTCGATCGGCACAATAAAGTTTTTATTAAAGTGCTCGAAAGAGCCCAGCATGCCGGGATTCATAAACTGAAAGAGATTCCATATTTCACTCAGATGGTTCTGAACCGGAGTACCGGTAAGCAATAAACGGAAGTCGGCCTGAAGGTTCATAGCCGCCTTCGACATTTTGGTCTCTTTGTTTTTAATCGTATGAGCCTCGTCCAGCACAATAGTTTTCCATTGTTTAGCTGATAGCTCCTCTTCTTCGGATATGAGCAGGCCGTAAGTCGTGATTAAGATATCGAAATCACTTACACTGCGGATTGCTTCTTTCCGGTCAGACTCAGTATTTAGAACAGCGACATTAAGAGCCGGAGCAAATCGCATAAGTTCTTGCTGCCAGTTCTGAATGACTGATGCCGGAGCTACTATAAGCGCCGGCCCATCAGATGCCTGGTGAAGCAACATAGCGATGGACTGAACAGTCTTTCCGAGTCCCATATCATCAGCGAGACATGCTCCAGAGCCCCATGCATTAAGACGAGTCATCCAGCGAAAACCATCTTCCTGATATTCGCGGAGTGATGCCTGTAGGTTTTTGGGAACCTCCACTACTTTCTTTTCTGCATCTTTGATACGTTCTATCAGTTTTTTGAAGTTTGAATCTGCCTCAAGAGATGCACCTTCGCTTTCAATAGATTGAAGAAACGGTGCCGAAAATTCAGATACACGTAATGCTCCCTTTGTTTCTTTTACTGACAAAGATCGGATAGATGACAACGCTTTGCTTAGCTCTTCGCTCAGAGTAAGAAACTCATCGTTACCCAGAGCAATAAAGCGACTTTTTCCCGTATGATCCATCCGTTCAAGTATTTCGTGAAGAGTGAGCGTCTGGTCATCGTTATATTTGAGTTCGCCAATCATTTCAAACCAACCGCCTTTTTGTTTCAGGTTGATTGATAATCCGCCAACGTCAGCCGAACCTTTCAGTTTGATTTTCACACCTTCGGGCCATTCAATCCGCACATTATCCAGAGGCTGACAGATGTTCAGGAACTCCAGACAACGTTCGGCATCACTAATATGCAGTATATTGTCACCATCAAGTTCAAAATCCTCAAGGGCTTCAAGTGTAAGATTGAAGTTTGCTTTTTCTTTAGAAAAGTTACGCAAAGCCTGATGAGGTACACCGCCAATTTCTCCCATAACTGATTTTGTTCCCTGATTGGGAATACAATATGGTGGGTTATCCACAAACGGCTTTACATAAAGCGAAGCCTTAAACTCATTCCCAATAGGCAGAAGTTGTATGATTATAGAGCTGTCTCCTTTGATTTGTGTAACCTCTTCGTCAGAAGCGATCAGATCAGAATGTATCGTAATTTCAGTACTTAAGAGCTTAATCAGCTCGCGGAGCTTTTCTTCTGCCGCAATCGGGAATTTGCCAACTTCTGTTAGCATATCAATAATATCGCGCTGACGGGCTGTCATTTCCATAATCCGGATACGTGTGTCATTCTCCTTTTCAATATAACACAAGTCAGGCGAACCAGCTGCTGTTGCATTGGATTCGATTATATAGTTTGCACCTTTTTTGCGGATGCTGATATGAGGCTTATCGATAAATATGTCCATTGGGACATCTGGGTTCTCCTCCATAAATACAAGGGGATAACCGGCTAATTTCCTGAAAGCATCGATGTTACTTAATGTATATTCATAAGAAGGATAACCATATCCGCTAAAGCTTTTAATCATCTGAACAAGACTTTGCATCTCTTTATCGAACGGAGAGGATTCGTCCATTCCGTTGCTAAATGTCTGTAGAGCTATAACGCGGCCTTTTGTCCACTTAACTCCATCTTTGCTTTTTTGAAGTTTTGGAATAATTCTGTTCCAGCGGTCAATCAAATAGATGATCCGATTTGTTTGTATATTCTCATTAAAAGCTGTTGTTTTTTTAGCGGGGTTATTTTTGGAGATCAATTTATCCAGTGTGCGCTCCCAAAGGTCTACTTTTTGGAAAGAAGGTAAGATATCTTCGCATCCTATCTCTGATTTGAGTTTATCATACATAGG
>JBOFDD010000346.1:0-17264 GCA_051646645.1 Bacteroidales bacterium
CACTATATTATTCTCTTATACGTCAATTTTTGCATAAGTTGCATTTGCTTCAATAAACTCACGGCGAGGAGCAACCTCTTCACCCATCAGCATCGAGAAAATACTATCTGCTTCAGTTGCACTTTCGATCGTAACCTGGCGTAATGTTCTGTGCTCAGGATTCATTGTAGTATCCCAAAGCTGTTCAGCCTTCATCTCTCCAAGACCTTTATAACGCTGAGTGTGTACCAGACCTTCGTTACCATTTGCAAACTCAGCAATAAACTGCTGACGTTGCATATCATTCCAGCAGTAACGCTCTGTTTTTCCACGCTTACACAAGTACAACGGAGGAGTTGCAATATACACATATCCGTTTTCGATAAGCGGACGCATATAGCGGAAGAAGAATGTCAGAATCAATGTTGCGATGTGCGATCCATCGACGTCGGCATCGGTCATGATAATAATCTTATGATAACGAAGCTTAGTCATGTTCAACGCTTTCTCATCGTCCGGAGTACCAACAAATACGCCTAAAGCTTTGTAGATATTCTGAATCTCTTCACTGTCCATTACGCGGTGGAACATGGCTTTCTCCACATTCATAATTTTACCACGAAGCGGAAGGATAGCCTGAGTGAATCGGTCGCGGCCCTGTTTTGCAGTACCGCCCGCCGAATCCCCTTCGACAAGGAAAATCTCGCTACTTACGGGATCTTTACCCGAACAGTCAGCCAGTTTACCCGGAAGTCCGCCACCCGACATCGGCGATTTACGCTGAACCATCTCACGAGCCTTACGTGCAGCGTAACGAGCCGTTGCAGCAAGAATCACTTTATCAACAATCGTTTTAGCCTCTTTCGGATGCTCTTCCAGGTAGTTACCCAAAGCCTCACTTACGGCCATATCTACGGCACCGATCACCTCGTTGTTACCTAATTTCGTTTTAGTCTGTCCTTCGAACTGAGGTTCTGCCACTTTTACAGAAACGACAGCAGTCAGACCTTCGCGGAAGTCGTCTCCACTGATTTCTATTTTTACTTTATCAAGTAATTTAGAATCTTCGGCATATTTTTTAAGGGTACGGGTCAAACCACGACGGAAACCGGCAAGGTGAGTACCTCCCTCAATTGTATTAATGTTATTAACGTACGAATAGACATTCTCGTTGTAAGATGTATTATAAGACATCGCTACTTCAACCGGAATACCCTGCTTTTCAGTAACAATGTGGATAACATCATCCATCAACGGCTCACGTGACTTGTCAAGGAAACGGACAAATTCTTTAAGTCCTTCTTCCGAATAGTAAGTTTCGCCTTTGAATGTACCGTCTTCTTTCACAACACGCTTATCTGTCAGTGAAAGACGAATTCCTGCATTAAGGAATGCAAGGTCGCGCAGACGCGCAGCCAGGATATCGTATTTGTACTCAACTTCAGTAAAAATAGATCCGTCCGGTTTGAAAGTAACGGTAGTACCCGTTTCTTCGCTTGTTCCGATTTTTTCAACCGGAGCATACGGTTTACCACATGAGTATTCCTGCATGTAGATATTCCCCTGACGGCGTACCTCTACACAAAGATAAGTAGAAAGTGCATTCACACAAGATACCCCTACCCCGTGAAGACCACCGGATACTTTATAAGATCCTTTATCGAATTTACCTCCGGCATGGAGAACGGTAAGTACAACCTCTAATGCAGATTTCCCCTCTTTCTCGTGAATATCTACCGGAATACCACGTCCGTTATCGACAACCGTAATTGAATTATCTTCATTGATTGTTACTTCGATATGATCGCAATGACCAGCAAGAGCCTCATCGATTGAGTTATCTACAACTTCATAGACCAAATGGTGCAAACCTTTAACCCCGATGTCACCAATGTACATCGCAGGACGTTTACGCACCGCTTCCAATCCTTCAAGTACCTGAATACTATCTGCTGAATAGGATGCACTGTTATTGTTATTTATTTCTTCTGCCATAGAATATTTTCAATTTCGTTTTTCTTGTTGATGCAGAGTCAATAAGGCTTTGCAAAACTTCAACAAAGATATAAAATTCTACGACTTAACAAGTCAGAAGATGTGTTCATTTTTGCTTTTTGTTGGTTAAACGTCAAAGTTTTAGCTTTAGATGAGATCTAAGAATCCGATTTGAATTTACAATCAGGTTCTTATCGAATCCAAATTTATCTTTATTAGCAGGATATTAAGAACATTGTTTCTTTGTAAGCTGTTTTAATAGCAAAGAATAAATACAATCACTTTATTTTAAATCTAAGGATTATGGATAAATTAAGAATAGACGAAGCATTCAAAATGGTGCTTTCAGAACTAAAATCATTGGTTCCTCCTTGTGTACCTGAAGGAAATGAAGTTACTCATTATGCTGTATGGGCAGAGAAAAATGGCGAACGACATCTGTTTTGCGGCATCACGCAACACACTCACTCCATGACAATCGAGTTTGACGATAGGATACCGGAAAACGATGCAAAACAACTTTTCTCAAAATACATACTCGAGAAAATGAATAAAAACGGTCGTCTGGAAGTTCGTATTATTGAAAATGATATGCGAAGAGACATTCAGGATGCAATCCAGAATCTGATGCGCTATTACACCGATAAAGGCTGGATGTAAACGGCATCAACCACCGTAAATAAAAAAAGGAACGGGTTATCTGACTAGTCAATCAGATAACCCGTTCCCTTTTTTATATCCCATACTCACCTCTTTGCATTTACAATTAAGCTCCAATCTTCATTTAGCTACTTGCTAAACCAATTTTGCAAGGAGCTAAAAGCATTTAGCAAGGAGGTAAATCAGTTTAGCAAGGAGCTAAACAATAACAAACTTTCGTCTGTTCCGGAAAACTGAACACCGCTCCCATTCCCCAAAAGCAAAAAAACAGAACATTTTCTCAGAGCTGAAATCCGAATAAAGAAGCCTATACAATAAAGGGGTAAAAAAAGAAGGGTCCGGAATGATCCGAAAAAGAACAATATACCTTGCTGTGAATAGCGGATAGCATAAACACGAAACATACAAAAACAACAAAGGTGTTACCTTTTCAAGTAACACCTATAGTAGCCCATAGGGGAATCGAACCCCTCTTTCCAGAATGAAAATCTGATGTCCTAACCGATAGACGAATGGGCCAGCTCAGAAGGCCGTTAAGCCTTTCTCAATATCTTTATTAAGCTAATTTAGCAATCTTAGCTGCTAACTTCGACTTAAGATTTCCCGCTTTATTCTTGTGAATAACGTTAGTCTTAGCCAATTTGTCTAGCATAGAGCAAACTGATGGATATAAAGCTACTGCTTCTTCTTTAGAAGACATAGAACGAAGTTTTTTAACAGCGTTTCTTGTAGTTTTAGCGTAATATCTGTTGCGTAGTCTTTTTACGCGAGTTTGTCTAATTCTTTTAACTGATGACTGATGATTTGCCATGTTGACTAATCTCCTTAATTTTTTATTAAACTTAGTAGCCCATAGGGGAATCGAACCCCTCTTTCCAGAATGAAAATCTGATGTCCTAACCGATAGACGAATGGGCCTTGTGATCACTCAGCGCTCTTGTTTGTGAGCTGCGTTGTTTCTCAATTGCGATGCAAAGATATGGCACTTTTTTGAAACCTCCAAATTTCGCACAAACTTTTTTCCTCACTTTTTTCGGAGATACGCAAAAACACAACCACAACACGCTAAAAAACAACCCCATATACAACATGTGTAAAAAAGTTAACGCAGATTCTTTTTTTAGCCACCTCTTCTTTTTATGTAAATTTCTACTGGAAATTAATAAATACAGGCTATGTATTTTTTCGCCATATATGCGAAAAAAGAGGAAGCAATGCTTTAAACATGCTTCCTCTCTTATCATAATAAGGCTACTTGATCAATAATAATTTCGAGCTCACCTCATCTCCAAACTTAACAACTACGGGATATTTGCCCTTTTTAAGGTCAGATACATCAATTGCAGCCGGAGCATAATACTCATATGCCTTCAAAACTTTCGTTCCTTTTTTATTCAGCACATATACCTGCGCAGCAATATGGGTTACAGGAAGCGCTATCCGGAACTGACGTCCCTGATCAAAAGCGATCAGACGAGCCTTTTCAACTTCTTCCCGATAGTTCATAGGCTGGTCTTCAACCGGAGGCTGATAGTCTATACTAACAGTTAAGACATTTCCTTTCACATTTTCAGGCTTCACATAGGCACGGTAATCTTTACCCGGCATTCTTCCTGAGAAGTCTAATGTAAGATTCATCTGGTTCAGCTGAGAATTAAAATCCAGGGATACATTCTCAAAAACAAACGACACTTCTACTGATTCGCCCGAACTACGCTCAGGAGCGATCAGCATATAACCTTTAAATGGATCTACTACCGATGAAGTCTTGTCTTTCCAGTTTTGTATACGCTGACCGTTTAAAGCTCTGTCTTCTCCGTCATACTCCTGAAGCTTCCACCCATTTTCCGAATTATCATTAAACAGGTATCCCTGCTCTCTGAAGTTGGATATTTTATCCAGATCGGCTGTAGCCGGGAAAGTAAGGATATGAGCTTTGCCCGGCATCATGCGGAATTTATAAATCATTTTTCTGATTTTCACGATCCCGCTGTTTACCGAAACCTGACCTGACTGAAATGTATTACCATAAACGATCAGCTCTTCGATATCCGTTCCCCCTTCAAGTACACGTGTCTCATGCGCCTGAACGACGATAGCTCTTGTCATTCTGAAAGAACACTGTACCGGTGTAGCCGGAGCATACTCCAGATCACCCGGCTGGAATGCCTCAACGATAATTTCAGCTTCGGCAGGAATTTGCAGCACCGATAGCTTTGTTCCTTCGTCAATCAGTTCGGCATACTCTTCTCCTTTAACGATCCGGTAATAAACAGGATTAAAAGACGAGCACGAGGCGGTAAGATCAAATACAGCGGGCTCATTTACCTTAATCTCTTCAACAGGCTTCCAGGTGATGACCTGCTCACGCACATTCTTCGGACTTTCATAAAAGCGGGCTGCGCCCAAATCTATAATCTCATTATAGTTCGATCCGTTTGCGTTCAGATAAACCTCCAGCACATCTGCTCCAGTTAGCTTCTGATCAAACGTCAGTCTTACATTATTACGAAAGACTCCTGAGTTTTGAACCTCCATATCGTTAACTTTCAATGAAGCAATCGCATCGCCCGAATACCCTTTGTGATAGCCATAATCTGTCACAAAGCGGTTAAACCGGTGCAAGTCTCTTACTTTTGCCCAACCTGTAGTAAAAATACCGAATCCTTTGGCATAGGTCTGATCCAGAATTTCCAGAACAGAATTGTCGTATGAAACATCCGCGCGATATCCATGCCCCCATCCTCCGCTTGCTTCGTAAGCGAGGTCAGACATAAACACCATATTTTCACCTCTGTTATCAAACAACGAGCTCATCGCTACTGTCCCGTCATTATAAATAACCTTTGCTTTATAAACCTGAGTGGAATCATAAGCCGGTAATTCGACCTTATAAGTCTGTCCTTTTGGAGAAACCAGTGACTGGCCATTACGAATAAGAATCAACGAATCGGCAATCTGCATCGATTTCACATTATCATAACGATAAATCAGCAGGTCGCTCACCTGCTTCGCCGCAGGATCAAATGAGATAAACAGATTTGACTTCTGAAGGTGTGCTTCGATCCCATGAGCTTCAAACTTCACCTCACGATCTACCTGAATTGACTGACGAACCGGAGTCGCTACTATATACTGTGCATTTCCGTGCTGATTAGCCTCAACCGTTATCTCACCCTTTACACCATGATTCACAAACAATGTATCTTGTCTGACGTATCCGAGTTCCGTCCCTTCCGTTATCTTGTAAGAAACCGGCAAGCCAGAACTTGCACGACCGTTTAACAAATAATACTCCTGCTTAGGATTCAATGAAGAAAGAGTAAACTCGATAGACTGCTCTTTCTGGGGAACACGACGAAACGGAACGACAAAATGAGGCATCGCATAATAGATCCAGTCTGCAGAATTATCTCCGTCATACTTTGTCCCGTTTAGCGATAATAGCTTTTTATCACCCTGAAGGAAAAAGAAACGCTCAACAACTGCGGGTCTGCTTCCTATTACCGGATTTGCAGACGAGAAAAGAGTGTCTCGTGTAGCTTCTGTACCATCAAATGCAATAGCAATTTCCACATCGCCCCGTTCGTGTTCATCCTGCACACCTAATAAGGTACAGAATGCCGAAGCTTCAAAAGGAATATCATACTCAAACGTAGCAATACGATTATCAGAATAAGCATGATTACAAATCCCTTTAAAATACTGTTTGCCTCCGATCGACATCACAGCCCCTCCGGCTCCTTTATCTTTCTGCGGAGTACTATATCCGGTTGTAACACGTTTCCATTCCAGATCACTCAGCCACAAATAAGCCTCTGCTTTATCTCCCCGTACTGACGGAGAAATAACAGTAGAGTTATCCGTAAACGTAACGATCGCCCGATATGCAACACGATTAGGCAGATCTTCGGAAAGTGTAAACGGAATATTCAGATACTCATTATCCAATAAAGTATACGTATTACCTGTTACTGTAAAAGCTCCGTTATCCAGAGATATCGTCCCTGCCTGAACAGACTTTATCGCTTTACCGTTCAAATTTATACGGGCTTTCAGAATACTTTGGGAGGTAGCTCCCAAAGTAAAGAAATCCAGAATCTGTATTTCTTGTGCCATTGCCGGCAGTGCTGACAAGAAAACAAGAAGCAACAGAGCTGATAGTTTATTTATTATTTTCATATAATGGCTATTTAACTATAAACTTAGATGAATACTCCTGTCCGTTCTCTCTCACACGAATAATGTAAACACCTGAATCCAGACGCGTTGAATAACGATTCGTTTTAACCTCTTCATTGCGGATCAGCTGTCCGTTAAGCGAATAGATTGCAACCTGAGTATTTTCCCGCAAGTTGTGAACCACAACCTGATTCCGGTCTGTAGTCACATAATATCCACCCTTATCCTTAAGCGTCTCTTCCGAAACAGACTGATAATCATAACGGATAGCGTACAGACCTGATTCGAGTGCATTCTTATCCAATGCAATCTTCTGATTTGCAGATAAAGGAACAGACACACCGGTTCCTGTATGAAGCAGATAAAATCCTTCCATTCCGGCAGTAGCTTTCAAAGAAGAGACTGCAATTTCAAGATTACGACCTGTCGTAAGTCTTGATCCAAGCTTAACTTGCCCGCTTACTCCTTTGGCACGACAGTCAATGGATAAGTATTCATCGCCTGCTACCGTATACAACTGATTTGCCTTAGAGTCGAAACTAAAGAGCTTCATCGCATCTTCGCCCAGCTCTGCTTCGTTTACAGCATCGCTTTCGAGACGAATCAGAATTCTGTCAGCCGATTTTCCATCAGCCATCAGGCGCAATTCGATCTCATCTACTGCATCGAGCATAATATGCGTCGTGTTGCGCTTATTCAATACTTTCTGTTTAGCCTTATTATGTATCTGAATCAAGGCATCATTCGAAATCGTTTGAACAAAGAATGCACTCATCGACTGAATACGGTTCGTCTCATCATACTGCATCATATCAAACGGATAGTAGCACATCTCATACGGATTATAGGTATAGATGTAGCGATTCAGATTCGTAAACGACACATTGTCTGATTTAGTCAGATTTATATCCGTCATAAACGGATTTCCGATCAGATTAAATCCACGGTCAGTCGGGCGCCCCGTACGGTTATGATAAACCAGTTCATAATCCGAATAGCTATTCTCCGAAAGCAGCTGCCCCAAAGAGGTCATAACAGAATTTGAGATCTCGGACGTTGTATTAAACCTAACCGGTTCGCGCAAAATACCCTGAAGCAATTCACTCTCTATTTCAAGATCTACACGCTGCTTGTCCACTACCAGTTTATTCGTTCCATCGTCGTTTTTCAAACGAATATGAACGACAGGCTCGAATTCTACCGATAAGCGAAGAGGCTCTGAATTTGTTCCGCGTGCATGAACCGTCACCGGATTTACAGCAAACTTATTCATTGCCTGACGATTCAGCAGAATCCGGTTTTCAATTTCAAAACCATCGCCAAACATACAAGTATCCTGCTGAAGCGTTGCATAAGGTTCTTCTACTGTCAGCACAATATCAGAAGTCACATTTCCGGACAGATAGCTAAGTTTAAATGCAATCTCACTTTCATCACCGGCAAGCACCACCTCCGGCTTCACTGCTGACAACTCCATACGCAGTGCGTCATCATCCGAAAGCGACTTAACAAAGACGATTGCCTGCGAAGCCTCAGGTGTCACCATCTGGAAACTCACAGAGTCGTTCGATGCAGCCACAACCGTATCTGATGACACAAAAGAGGTATAAGCACCCAGTTTGCGCGTTAGTAATACAAGTGTATCTCCCTGCTGAATTCCTTTGTGTCTGAATCTGATCTCTGCATTTACACCAGCTGCGAGAGCCTTGTCAAATGAGAACGTATAGAATGCACTCTCCATTGGTCTGTATTCACTCGAAAGAGGAACGGACATTGCAAACGGCAACTTATCAAAACGCGTAACAGCATACGGTGATGTATACGAATCCGGCAAGCGAATATCCAGATTCAAATCCGATGAAGAATCAGACCAGACAGTCTTAATCTTTTCGCCATACGGTATCTGGGATTGATTGATTATTTCGGTTGTCCCTGTAAACTGCAGTTCCGTCCCCTCAATCTTATCAATAACTTTATCTTCGCTATTACGCTCATTATAAGAAAGGTAACAAATCAGATCTTTATCCGCCACAGGAGCCTGGTGCATAAACGATACGATCTCTTCGGCCGAGAGCGTACGACTCCATATTGCAGTCTGATCAAAAGCCCCGTAGAAGACATTATCTCCTGATTTATTTTTACCCAAAAACAGGCTGGCATGAACCCCTGTCGGGTTTATATCTCTGTTCAGTCTGAACGATTTCCCGTTCAGGTAATAAGTCAATCCCTGCGGATCGGCAGATAAGGCTACGTGAACCCATTGCCCGATCATATCTGCCGTCACACGGAGCCCAGTTGAAGTACCCCAGCTCCACGACTCGTCATTCCAGTGAGAACGAATTTCTCCTTTTTCGAGCTGAACACCCAGCGTTTTTCCTCCACCACGAAACATCAGCAACGGACGCATACCTTGCAGCATCAGAGAAGAATCTATGCGCACCCATGTGGTAAGCGTAAGCGTATTTGACTGATTGATTGCCGAAAATCGCTGTGCGTCACCAATCAAGGCACCTCCACCTCTGATCTGCAGGTGAGACTGATTTGGCTTTGGCAGAATTTTATTCTCAATATTCAGCTGATAAGGAATTACTTTGTCATCTTCACCCCGAAGCATAACCTTTGCAACACTGCCAAATTCGCCCAATACTATTTTCGGCAACTTAAATGCAGTTTGCGCACTTCCGTTCACGAAATAAAGCGGACCGGCAAACTCACCACTCTGCAAATCGCTTTTCAGCTCATACGCACGTAATGGCTCTTCGAGTCCGTGAATCAGGCTTGCTTGAATATCTACCGATAATGAATCCTCTGAATAGATACGGTATGTTGATCCTTCGCCCAGATCAACACCAAGTTTAATCGCAGGATTAAGCTCTACCAGACTAAACAGTTTACCATTGATTCGCTCAACAGGCAATGTTATCACATACTCTTTTGATAACGTATCTATTTGGTAAGGTGCAGTCTCAAGCCAGTAAGGTTCCAGTACATTTTTGTCCGACACATATACGTATCCTTCGTATCTGGAAGCAGCTCCCGGTATGCGAAGTGTTATCGTGTCCTGCTTATCGAAACCGTCAAAACACTCAAAATAGAAGACACCTTCCTTAACGTTGTGATATTTGCGGTCCAGATTCGCTTTAAAAGCAAGAGAATCAGACAAGCTTTTAGCCATAAGCACTGATTTTTCAGCCGGCTTATTCAGCCTTGCAGTAGCTATTGTGTCATTACCGCATGAAAGCACCAATCCGGTTGGTTTTACAACTCCCGAAGAAGTCAGTTCAAAACCAAGAGGCAACGGCATTTGTACAAAAGTCACTTCCGCGTCAATCCGTGGTTTCATATCCGCCTGAGAGAAAGACTCCCGCAACGAAGAAAGATCCGGTGTATTGAAATCATGAGCAAAAAGCAGCTTATCACTGCCTGTCTGCCCGCGCCCATACATCAGACGACGAATATCAGCAGCAGTCATTCGTTTCCCGAAAATGCGAAGCTGATCAAGAGATGCATCTATCGGGAACATTTCATAACCATCTGCAAACAGAGAAAGATATATTGCATTATTCAGATCATACTGTTGCAAAATACGAGTTGAAGCAACTCTCTTTTCTCCATTAATATAGATTTCGATAATACTATCCTGCTTCTGAGTAATGGCAACGTGGTTCCATTGATTCATAGCCATCTGACCAGCGCCAACTGCATCATCCTGTTTCATTGACGCCTCATTATTCGGCTGCGGGAAGATATGATCCGGCGAATAATTAAAGTTGAGATTTCCATTATCCAGACGAATATTAAATCCTTTGGCTGCCGCATAATTAACCTGACGATTAGCTAAGATAACCCCGTTACTACGCGCATTCACCCAAAAATCGATTGTAAATTCATCTCTGAATAAATCTACGTATCCAAGATCAACACGCCCTTTTCCATTAGATGAAATAGCATATTTCGGAGAATAGTCAATCGCACCGGAGTTTGTATCTGTTACGATGAAAGAAGCTGACTGAGTCTGCACATCCGGTGATTCAATCATATTAATTGTCAGACGCACCTCATCGCCAGCCTTTAAGTTATCTCCATAGAAAAATCTGTTCTTCTGATTCAGCTGTTCAACTCCGTTCACATACCATCTGTATGTATATGTTTCGGGAATAGTCCAGTGCGTATCAATACCAATGGTTCTGCGTCCTTCCACATGACTCGTCTCTTTCAGATTAAATCCGTTTTTAAAGAAGCGGTCTGCCGTATTCTGAAGATCTGCAACCCACACTCCACGACCATAATCCGACCACACCATTTCCTGAGTAGGATAAGAAATTGTAGCATAGCTGAATCCGGTAGTATTCACACCCCGCATCCAGAACTTCCAGCTGGTAGCTCCGTTCTCGAGCAGGAATATTCCGTTATCATAAGACATGAAATAAATATCGCCACTCCCTTCATGATAAATCCAGTTATGACAATTCATATTCTTTGGCAGATCATAGGTGATATCAATCCAGGTAGCTCCCCCGTCAAGGGTTTTGTAAAGAAGATTACGTCCTGCCATATACACCTCCTGATCATTATCCGGATTTACAGTGATACGATTGAATGACAAATCCTTCCCATCCAATGTTGGTCGGGGCATTTTCGTAAATGTATCTCCCTGATCCAGCGACTTATACCATTCGTATTTTTTAGTCAGAACATAGAGTGTACCCTCAGGGGTGTTACGTGCCAAAGCATAATCAATAACAAACTGACCATCAATCGGATCAAGTGCTTTAGTTGTGCGTCCGAAATCACAGATACGTCCGAAGCCTGAACCATCCGGATTTGCCTTTTCGCGAAGAAGAAACCAGTCACCGGTGCATACATTAGCTTTTGAATAACCCTTACTCCAGGACGATGTGGTCTGTCCTGTCATCCAGGTACGACCGCTGCGACCGCCGGAGTGATATTCTTCGCCCGAGTATGGATTTGTAAAAGCCGTTGAACCTTCATAGCCCTGCCAGTGCCCCCATCTGCCCCTTCGGTAGAACTGAGCATCCACATCCTGAGTATTCCCCATTACCATCTGAGGTCCAAACTCGCTTACACCAATATGGTAAAAGAGCATGTTGCCCATATTCCCTGTAATGTTTGTCCACTCGTGGTTATTTATCTCCTTATCCTTCATTAGTATTCCGGCATCAGAGCCACGGAATACACGTCCGGACTTATGAGACCAGATGGCATGATTATCTGCATTATGACGGGCACATGCTACATGATATAGAGCTCCGTCCGGATAAAACCCCTTCATCCGGTGCCCCCATCCAAACTCGCGGAAGTCTGTCCCCCCGTTCTCACTCCAGGCTGAACTCATCGAACAACCGTAGATGAAGTTTGGATCAGTAAAATTCAGACCGAATCCACCAAGCCAGCCCCAAGCCGCTTCGTTACCGAAAATCGTTCCGGAACCAATTCCCGAAATAGGTTCGTGGATTGTCAGCCAGGTTGCTCCACCATCGGTACTCCTGTATAATGCCGTATTGTTTCCATTACGTATAGCAAGAGCTGCCCATATTCTTTTCGGATTGTGAGGATCTATTTCGATAAACATAGGTGA
This sequence comes from Bacteroidales bacterium, assembly GCA_051646645.1. Taxonomy (GTDB): domain Bacteria; phylum Bacteroidota; class Bacteroidia; order Bacteroidales; family UBA7332; genus UBA7332. The sequence goes on from JBOFDD010000346.1 coordinate 12,416, forward strand.
GGTTGCACGCAGTGGAAATACAGTGCTATCACTTCTTAAAACAGTGCTATCTGCGTTATATACTTTAAATTGCATCTTCCGGAAGGTATCCCCTCCATCTTGTGATTGTAGAATGCTTCGTGAGGTAGGTATGAATAATATATCCCTGTCTGAAGGGTGAAATGCAAATTCCTGAAACCAGAATCCGAGTCTTCCCGACTCCGGATGCACGTCCATTTGGTCTGCAGGCATTGTGATCTGTCGCCAGGTTTTACAGGTATCTTCCGATATCCATAGTTTACTATCCCAGCTTGAATTCGGATTTGCTCCGATAAATTTTAATTTTCCACGCGCATCACGGAATGCATGACCGCGCTTAAAGCCTTTATGTGTTGCGCCCTGTATCTGTCGCCAAGATTCTCCGCCATCTGTTGTCTGATAAACCGGATTTCCATTCGTCGGAAAGGCATAAAAATGATTCCAGTCATCGGGGTCTACCGGTATGGCATGTGCTTCAACTTCATTCCGGTGGTATCTGTCAGGTATCCGGTCTGTTACACAATCCCAGGTTCGCCCCATATCATCTGTTCGCCAGATTCCATCACCGTCAGGTTTAACCATCAGTTTATCCGGATCATCAGGGTGAAGTGTCATCCACTCTACACGTCCTCCGGCAGGCTGAACATTCATGTGCTTAAATAATCCGGGATCTCGCCGGGTGAATCGTGAGGCAGGATCATAAAACTGTCGGGGAAAATACTCATCGGCATTGCGATATTGCCTTCTGACTGAAGCCTCGGTAAGTCTCACCTCAGGGCTGATCGCATCCGGAATAATTTGCTGCGTCATGGCTTCGTTACCAAAAAACACAGGTCTCAGCTGTTTCGCATAAAGAGCAAATTCAGAGTTACCTTTTAACTCTTTGATGTTTTCAGATACATAACCGTCTGTAACCCGGAGGATTTCCTCCATACTCCATCCTTCTTCTAACATTTTCAGGTAAAGCGTGTCTGCCAGTAATCTTTCTGTTGCCACTTTCTCATAGGCTGAGCGGGGCACGGAATTAATTAATGACTCCACATTCTCTCTGGCTACTTTTTGACTATAGCCCGAAAATGCCAAAGAAAAACAAAACAGGGAAATTAAATTTCGATGTTTTCTTTTCATTGTTTTAATTAATAGTTTAAATAAAGCCGAACTGCTTTCTGAAGAATAAGATGCTATTATAATGCTTGGATATCGCATAATGTAAAGATTTGGTTTCACAACTAAATACTTTATTTTAATAAAAAGCAATAGACTTCAGCAATCGGTAATCACTTTAGGGTTAATATTTAACACAGTGCAAATATATACATTTTTCTAATTACCTCTCATTATGTAATATTTCCAATTAGAAACCAAATGCTATTCAAGATTAATTCACTCATCTAAATCTCTGAAAATAAAGCGCTCAATTAATGATAAAAAAAATGACAAAAGCCGCAAGAAAATTATCTCACGGCTTTTAACAGGTCTAAAAAGTGGCTTTTGCTTCTATAACCAGATGTGTATGTGTAACCGGATGGATAAACTCAAGCCGTTCAGCATGTAAATACAATCTGTCTGAAGGTCTTCCGTAGAGATTGTCCCCAAGTATCGGAACGTTCAATCCATTGCCATGAGCAGCATGAACCCGCAACTGATGTGTTCTGCCTGTTAACGGGGAAAATGCAACACGAGCTTTACCATCTACAATGGAAAGCATACGAAAGCAGGTATGCGCCGGTTTTCCATATTCATAACTCACAGTCTGTCTTGGTCTGTCCAGCGGATCAGGACATAAAGGCAATAAGATTTCTCCTTCGTTCTGCCGGGGCACCCCGTCAAGAATTGCCACATATCCTTTTTTTATGTCGCGACTTTTAAACATCGCCTGCATTTTCTGATGCACCTCTTTTGTCTTTGCAATAATCAGTAACCCGGAAGTTGCCATATCCAACCGGTGCACAATCATCGGACCCGTTGCATCGGGATACTTTTCATGAGCCCATTGATAAACTGAGTCAGCATCCATCTTTCCGGGTACAGAAAGAAAACCAGCCGGTTTGTCTACAATCACCAGCCACTCATCTTCAAAAACAATATCGGGATCTTTCATCTCAGAACATGAAGTCAGCAAGGGATCTGGATCAACATTCAACCCGATCATCATATGCTTAAGTATTGGTTCGCACTTCCCTTTGCAGGCCGGATAATAGTTTCCATGTATGCGTAATTCTGTTTTGGGAGAATCACCCCACCAGAATTCAGCCATAACCAAAGGCTTCAACCCATTCCGGTAAGCATACTGCAACAACTTAGGTCCGGCGCACTCCCCGGCGCCTGCAGGAGGTGTTTTCTGTGAAGTATGAGCAAAGATATCAGAAAGAGTCCGTTTCTCTCCACAAGCATTCGACATATCAAACTGATCAAAAAGCCATTTCTGAAGAGCGGCAGAACGACTTTTACGTTCCGATTTAAGATCTGTTATTTGTTGCTCAAACGAAGTCAGTTCTCTGCCTGCATTCTCTATCTGCTCATTTAATAATCGCTCAAGTCTTTTCAATTCTGCTTTCTGAAACTGGCTTTCGCGAATAAGCGATGCATTTTCTTCTTCAGTCAGACCATTCTTTCGCTTTAATTCCCGTTCTGACTTCGCAATTTTCAATGCTTCTTTTGCTTCTTTTATCTTATAGGCTGCATCAGCTAAAAGCTCTTTTAGAATTTGCTTTTTCACTGCATATTCTTCGTTTCTTTCTAATTCAGCAATCCGATGATTGATTTCTGTAATCTCTGCCTCTTCTGTTTTAAAATAACCATCAGTAGAAAGCATGTCAAAAACAGCCGGAACGAAATAATCATGATTGTTACTATGCGCAATAATTCCGGAATATGCAGCAAGATAGCCCACTCTCCCTTCAGGATTGCGAACGATAAGTACACCGAACATTTTGCCGGAGCTTAATTCATCCGCCCAGTCATTTCGCGAACGAATATATTTCTTCACCTCATCAACTGCTTTACAGCAAAGTTCATGCGGAATATAATTGAAAGGAAAGGTAAATCTTTCGGGGAACTCAACCAGACTTACAGGTTCAGAAAAATAATGTATCATATAAATTGATTCGTTTACGAACGAAGTTTCTAAGAAACAAAAATACAATATTCTCATTCAAAACAGCTTCAATCTATTTTTAAATACAACGGCTCCTAAAATATGCTCTAAATACCGTACTAAAGATTACATTTGCAAACAGACCTGTTTATTTTTAAAACCATAAACACATTATACATACGATGAAAAAATCTCTTTTGTTATTTATTTTCTTATTTACAGTTTACTTTTTTTTCTTTCCTGCAAATGCGCAGAAAACAAAACAACCGCGTATCGGTATTGCCGGAATATCCATTGAGTGCAGCACATTCTCTCCGGCTCAGACTTCCGAAGATATGTTTCGGGTAAAGAAAGGAACTGATGTATTTGATCTCTATCCTTTTTTCCGCAAGGATTCGTTATTACGAACCAAAGCCGAGTGGGTTCCAACGATGGTATCCCGTGCCACTCCCGGTGGAATTGTCACCCGCGAAGCCTATGAGTCGCTGGTCGGGCAAACACTTGAATTACTGAAAAAGAATATGCCTTACGATGCGCTCTTTCTCGATATTCATGGTGCTATGAGCGTGGTAGGACTGGATGATCCCGAAGGAGATTTTATTATACGTGTACGCGAAGTTATCGGCAACAAACCAGTCATTTCTACCTGCATGGATCCTCACGGATGTGTAACTAAACGTCTGGCTAAAAATACAGATCTCATTACCTGCTACCGCATGGCTCCTCACGAGGACCGCTACATTTCGCAACGCCGTGCCGTAACCAATCTGCTCGATCGCTTAGAGAGCGGCAAAGGTAAACCAAAATACAAAGCATGGGTATACGTACCTGTTCTCCTGCCGGGCGAAAAAACCAGCACACGCATTGATCCCGGAAAAACGCTATATGCACAGATCGTACCTCAAACAGCAAGGAAAGGAGTTATTGATGCCTCCATCTGGATCTCTTATGCCTGGGCTGACGAACCGCGAAACCATGGTGTAGTCATGGTTGTGGGAGATGACAAGAAAGAAGTAAAGGAGAGTGCCGAAGCACTGGCAACCGCATTCTGGAATGTGCGCGACAAATTTGAATTCGTTGCTCCTACTGCATCGCTGGACGAATGTCTGGCTGCTGCTTTCAAGGGGCCGAAGCGTCCTTACTTTTTGAGTGATATGGGCGATAACCCTACTGCCGGTGGTGCAGGCGATGTAAGCTGGACTCTTCAGCAGCTTCTGAATCGTAAAGAACTGCAGGGTAACGACGGACCAAATTTTGTCTATGCGTCTATCCCCGGAGCAGAACTGACTCACGCAGCTATTAAAGCAGGTATTGGAAATAAAGTATCCGGATACGCAGGAGCAAAGATCGACAATCGTTATGCAGGTCCCGTAAAGATAGAAGGAACGGTTGAAGCAATTAAAGAGACAGATACAAACAAAGAAGTGGTAATCCGCGACGGAAGTTTGCGCATTATTGTCACTGAAAGCAGAAAACCGTATCACTACGAAAAAGACTTTACTGATCTGGGGATTGATCCGAAGAAAACAGATATTATCATGGTAAAGCTGGGTTATCTGACCGAACAGCTTTACGACTTACAGGCAGACTGGATGATGGCACTTACCAAAGGAGGTGTGGATCAGGACTTACTCAACCTGCCTTATAAGCGAATCAACCGCCCGATGTATCCGCTTGATCCGGATATGAAAGCGCCATCGCTTAAAGCTGAATTTATTGAATTATCGGAATAAC
>JBOFDD010000347.1:0-3180 GCA_051646645.1 Bacteroidales bacterium
GCGGCTCACCAATCTCATTCTGATACCAGTTGCGCGAGCGGGGCTGAGCCTGATGCCAGTAGCTTAACATGGCATCAATCTGCTGCTTCAGCTGCTCCGACTCATAATATCTGCTTTGATTATTGGTATAAGCAAGAGCTGAAAGGATCATCCGGTCAAGATGTTTAAGCGGAACCCAGTTTGTCCGCACATTGGTCGTATAATCCACATCGGAATAAGCTCCTTCGTTATTTAACAGAGACAGAAATGCCTCAACAGACTTATCCAGCGAATCGGGATGCATTCCTTTATCGGCCCGGACATCTTTTATGACCCGCTGAGAAAAGGTCTGGAAGAGATTCGAATCCCCGGCTATCAATTTATTTTGTTGAAACTGAAACGATAGAAACAAAAGTAAAATTAGGATTTTCATATATATATGATTTTATAGAGTCAAAAATCAGGAATTCCCCGATGGTTTATACACACTTATGAAGACACGAACAGCTGACAAAACCCTTATTCCAAGCAAATATATTCCATAAGTAACCGAATAGCCGCAAAAAAAATAGCGAGCAGAAATAAAGAATATCTGCTCGCTATAGCCATTTTATTGTGTTATTTATCTAACGATAAATTTAGCGACACCTGTAATACCCTGAGAAATATCTTTAACTTGAATTAAATAGATACCAGAATGAAGATCATTCGTATCCAGTTGTGTCCCTGTTCCGGATTTTCGTCTCAATCCGGACAAATCATATACATCGTAAATCATTGACTGATTATCGAGATCTGAACGAATACTTATTTTCTCACCTTTTCTCACCTGATTCGGAATAAGAAGAATATTCTGCATACTTTTGTCTGCTTCGATTTTGTCAGTTGAAGTAGGTTCTCCGGTTTCAGGAATATCCAGTATTACTTTATTACCGATATTAAAATCGGCCACTTGTATCGTACTCCCACTTGCCTTGTCCCATTCATTGATTGTAAGTTTCAGATAACGACAAATCTGTTTACCCGCAAGTTCTACTTTATTTTCGCTTACAGAGGTTAGAATTGATTTATTCTCAATAATAGGCTGATATTCGTCGGAATCTATATTCTTGCCATACAAAGATATATTCTGAGCTCTAAGGTACTCCAGCGTATTATTGTAATCGCGATGGCGATAAATAAAATACTCAAAATCCTCATTCCCATTCCTGTCAATTTCAAATGCAGGAACGTAATCGGCAGTTGCATTAATTCCCGAAAAACTTTTACCCGGTTTTACAAACAGGAATGCCGATTTCGTATCATTATCAATGATATTATCCGGATTATCTCCACCAACTAATGCATCGGCATCTTTAGGTCCGTTAATAGAAGTTGTTATTGTCCATTTTGAGCGATTCAGTAACTGATCGCGTCCTGAAGAAACCGGAGTATTCTGACTTACAACAAATTTCAAAGTCCTGCCCTCATTCAGATTAGAGTTTTTATAAGTAACCAATCTTCGTCCTTTTATCTGACTTGTTTCTACACCCAAGTTCACAGGGACGCTTCCATTCGTTGGATCCGAAACACTTACAAGAACAGACTCTTTATCTGCATCTTGTACCATTACAATACATCCGGCATCAGCTTCCACGATTAAGCCATGCTTGTTAAATCCACCAGCTTTGTAAAATACAATTCCATAGATATTTAATCCCTTATGATAAACAGCCTGAATAGAATCCGTATTTGCGATAATCTCGATATTATCTGAATTATACGTGTGCATATCACTTATAGAATTCATACCCGGAAGCAAGACATAAGCATATGAATGATTATCCGGTTTAATGCCATGATTAACAGAAAGTGAAAACACATCCTGTTTAACTAATTCATCGGAATAGTTTGTATTGATATCTGTCCATTTACCGGTTTGTTCTTTCAGAGACAAATCAATATTCGCTTTCTGAGGAAAGAAATATCCAACACCATTGTGGTATGCCCAGTCTATTGAATGATCAAAATTATAATCTCCTTTTGTCAGTGTTTTACTTACACCATTTTCAGAAACCGTAACATCACTTTTTAATAAACATTGATTCAATGTTGTATTAACCTGATATTCCGATGCAGACTCAATCCCATTGCCTAAACAAACAACTTCTTTATCGAAAAAGAACCAGGCTTTGTTTGCTGAGGTATTTACTCCGAACTGAGTATCAAAGTCGGAATATTTATATGCTGAAACACTGTATACACTATCTGTTACACCTCCGACAAAAGACGACTGTCCCATTTTTATATATGTGCTGGCCTGTGGTATTTCGGTAAATTCCGGACAAGTTACTCCGGGAACCTTTGCATAATTCCATACCGGAAAAATATTGCTGTATTCATCGCCGTTTACGAAAATACCGGTTGATCCGTCAGATAAAAAATACTGTTTAATCCCTTCTCCGTTATCTTTTAAATACTCATTTCTTGCTGTACGAGTAGAAACCAAACGTAGATCAACCGTGAACTGAGGACGTTTATGCAGTGTATAGTCCGATCTGTAGAAATGGTTACTTTCAGCTTTAACCATAAATTCAGGACGCTCGAGTCCGCTTATCCGCGCTATAGCCTGATCGTAAGATGCAGCATTTGCAGGATCAAGCATTTTCATCCGTGACATAACGGCTGTCTGACCTGTTTTCTTTGTTGCATTAGGTCTTGTTGATGATCTGCCAATCACATTATATGAGATGTACTCCCCTCTGAATGTACTTAAATAAGTATCCTTTACGAGTCTCACCAATATATCCAGCTGGTCTCCGGATATGGCGTAAGTTGTTCCGGCAGCATAACTACATGCTTTAGTTGTACCCCCAATATACACATCTCCATAAGCTCCAATATGTAACTGACGCCCATGTTGTGTAAAAGAGTGATCAGGCTGAATACCTTCCGCCCCTGTAGTATACACAACTGTCGAATAGATATAATCCATTGCTTCCTTTAATAAATCCGGATCTGAAATCAAGCAGGCACGATACATCCAGTGCAATGCAACATCCACACGATTAGCTCCAGCCTGAGCACCTGGATTCCCACCTTTTGTTCTGAGACGTTCAACCGATTTATCAAACAATGCAACAGGAACCGGTTGTTTGCCTGAATTTTGTATCAAAATTAAATATTGCCCCATACGTTGAGGCTCTGCAATCTCATTCTGAT
>JBOFDD010000348.1:0-4370 GCA_051646645.1 Bacteroidales bacterium
AAATACCCATGACATCGCTTCAGATTCTTCCGAATGAGTTAAATATCGAGAAGCTTTATACGGGAGTTTACAAGACGATTGGAGTTACCAATGATATATTAAGTTATTTGCCGGAAAGTAAGATCGACTCTACTGCAAAGTCTACAATTCTTGGTGAGGCAAGTTTTATCAGAGCCTTGAGTTACTTCAATTTAGTACGCTTGTACGGTAAAGTGCCATTATACATTAAACCGGTAACATCATTCCCGGAAGCTCATTTGCCAAGAGCAGCAGTTGAGGATGTTTATGCACAGATTATATCAGATCTGGAAGATGCATTTATAAAACTTCCTGCACCAGCAAAGCAGAAAGCCGGACGCCCGCACCGATATGCAGCTAAGGCTTTATTGTCAAAAGTTTATGTAACAATGGCAGGAAATGAGGAATCATCATCCTACTGGCAGAAAGCGTATGAAGCAGCTATGCTGGTAGCGGGTGAAGGACAGTATAAATTGGTTACTCCATACACAAACTTGTATGGTGCTGAAAATAAAAATACGGCGGAGTCGATATTTGAGCTTCAGTTTAGTGAAGTACAAGGTGGTTTGAATTTAACTCAGGTGACACTGCCACAGGGGAATCCGTTTACGGTAAACTCTACAGGTGGTAATCAGTGGGGTAAAACAAGACCATCTAAGCAGATGTATGATATTATGGCTACTGCTTATCCGAATGATCCTCGTATTGAAGCATCAATGCTTCATACGAAATACAATAATATTGAGAAACAAAAAGATATCAATATTTATCCAAGTACCAAGAAAACGCCGGGTCAGAACAATGATGATCTTGAATATCCATTTATTAAAAAATACGTTGATAAAGGATTTACAACAACATCGAACGGCAACTTTGTATATATGAGATATGCAGATGTTCTACTATTATTAGCCGAATCAGCAAATGAGATCGGCTATACAACCCAAGCGATAGAAATTGTTAATTCACTGCTTGATCGTGCAAGAGATAAAAATGGTAACGGTGTAATAGAAACTACTGAAGTTAGTCCGGTTGCATGGGATTTAGCATTAACAAAAGAAGATGTACGTGCAAAGATTATGCGCGAACGTCTTATTGAGTTAGTTGGAGAAGCAGATGAATGGTATACTGTTCGCCGAAGAGGATCAGATGCGTTGAAAGCAATAATTCTTGGACACAACAACCATGCTGCAATCAAGGATAAACCGGAATTACCTAAATATGTCTATCGCTTTCCTGAGGATGAACAATCAGTTCTTCGTAATATGCTTCTGCCATTCCCGCTAAGTGAAATTACGACAAATGAATCGATCGCTCAGGATGATCAGAACTTTGGTTATTAATGATGAAAAAACACAATATGAAATCAAATGTCTTAATGGCGGTTACCCTCTTACCTGGCGCAGTTATTGCGCCAGAGGCTATTGCTCAGGGTAGCGCAAAAAAGAATATTGTATTTATAGCAGTTGATGATTTAAAACCTCTTTTGGGATGTTATGGCGATAAAATCGCCATAACTCCTAATATCGATGCTCTAGCTAAATCGGGAGTAGTTTTTACAAACGCGTATTGTCAGCAGGCTGTATCAGGACCTTCACGTGCCAGCCTGTTAACTGGTATGTGTCCGGATCGTACTCAGGTATGGGATTTGAAAACACTTATTCGTTCGAAAAATCCGGATGTTGTTACACTTCCGCAGTATTTTAAAGAAAATGGATATGAAACAGCAGGCATCGGAAAAATATATGATCCGCGCTCAGTTGATAAATCATATGATACATTTTCATGGTCAGAGCCTTTCTTTGATGCAACATCATATATGGATAAAAGTTATCCGGAACCACTTTTAGGACATTACCAGTCAGAGCAGGTAAAGAAGGATGTCGATAAATATAAGAAAGAATTAGAATCTCAGGGATTGAAACCTCGTAAGCTGAATAATGAGATAATGAAATTAGTTAAGCCTTCTACAGAATCGGCAAATGTTCCTGATGATGCTTATTTTGATGGCGGAGTGGCTAATGGCGCTGTTGAATATTTGAAAAATTCAGATACGAAAAAGCCTTTTATGCTGGCTGTTGGTTTTAAGAAGCCTCACTTGCCATTCTGTGCTCCTAAAAAATATTGGGATCTATATAAAAGAGATAATATGCCTTTAGCTGCTTATCGTAAAAAAGCAGAAGGAAGTCCTGATTTTGCCTATCATCAGAGTGGAGAGCTTAAAAGCTATACAGATATACCGTCTTTAATTAGTTTCAGTGATATTGATAATGCAATTCTTCCTGATTCTAAAGCTAAAGAATTGATTCATGGATATTATGCCTCCATATCTTACACTGATGCTCAGATAGGTAAGGTTATGGTTGAACTTAAGAAAAAAGGATTAGATAAGAATACGATAATCGTATTGTGGGGTGATCACGGATGGCATTTAGGTGACCATGGATTGTGGAATAAACATACTAATTTCGAACAAGCTACACATGTTCCGATGATCATTGTTGATCCATCTCAAAAAGGTAAAAAAGTTTCAACACCCGTTGAATTTCTTGATATTTATCCTACTCTTTGCGATATGGCCGGTTTAGCTATTCCGAAGCATTTGGACGGAGAAAGTCTTGTTTCCGAAATAAAAGGTAAAGAATCAGGGACTGGCTATGCGGCAAGTCAGTATCCGAGAGTAAATAAAATGGGATATTCAATTCGTACCGGACGCTATCGTTACACAGTGTGGGTTGACTGGAAAAATAAAGTTACTAATGCAGACAAGGTCTATGCCGAAGAACTTTATGACTACGAAAAAGATCCGAACGAAACAAAGAATTTAATGGATGATCCGGCCTATGCAGAAGTGGTAAAAACCATGAAGGCAAATTGGGAGGATTATCAAACCAAACGTCTAAATTGATTCATATGAATATTATTTCAAATAAAATTGGAGTTGCATCGGTTCTTGGTTCATCTGTATTGTCTGTTACTCCGCTTATGGCTCAGAAACAGTCTCAACCAAATGTTCTGATGGTGGTTGTGGATGACTGGGGTGCAAATGATTTGTCTTTCTCCGGCTCAAAGTTCTATGAAACTCCTCATATTGATCAGCTGACTAAAGAAGCGACAACATTTAATCAGGCTTATGTTGCTTACCCACGCAGTGTACCATCCCGTTTTTCATTGTGGACAGGTATGCATGCCGCTCGTCCACAGGCTCCCAAAATGGGTGTGTCCGATGATCGTGAAGTGAACCGGGAGACATTCTGTATGGCAGAAGGATTTAAAGCAGCCGATTATCAGACCTTCTTTATCGGTAAATGGCACTTAAATTCCAGAGATTGCACTCCTGATGATAAAGGTTTTGATATTAATATCGGAGGAGGAAAAGCAGGTGCACCAGGTACCTATTTTGCTCCCTTTAATAAACCGGGCGGTGGCAAGGAAAAGCCAATTGAGGGGATGGGTGATGCCAATGAGGGAGAATATCTGACTGATTATATGACAAGAAAAATGGTAGACTATATTGATGGTAAGCATCAGAACCCATTTTTTGCTGTATGTAGCTATTATGCAGTTCATACTCCTCTGGAAGCAAAACCTGAGATTATCGAAAAATACCGGAATAAACGGGCAAAGATGAATCTTCAGGATGATCCAATGATGAATGAAGAAGCAGGAGTACGCAAAACTCAGCAGGATGATCCTGTTTATGCGGCAATGATCGAATCTGTTGATACGGGTGTTGGAGAGATGATAGCAGCTTTGAAACGTAATAAGTTGTATGACAATACAGTAATTGTGATCATTTCTGATCATGGAGGCTTATCAAATCGTGGACAAAATAAACGTCAGCTGGCAACAACAAATGCACCGCTGAAAGCCGGAAAAGGTCATTTATACGAAGGTGGCGTTCGGGTTCCTCTTTTAGTGCGTCTGCCAGCTCAAAAAACGGGTATAAAATCGAATACACCGGTTGTGAGTCTTGATATACTACCTACGTTATCTCAGATTTGTAATTTTCCGATTGCTAAGACCGCGGTTATTGATGGTAAAAGTTTTGCCGGTGAACTGAAAGGTAAGTCTCAGAAAGAGCTGCTAAACAGATCTCTTTTCTGGCACAAAGCTACAGAACGTCCGGGTTCAACAGGCGATTATGTTTCTTCTTCTATCCGTCAGGGTGATTACAAACTGATTGATTTTTATGCTCAGAATCGCATTGAGTTATATAATCTCAAAAACGATCCGGGCGAAAAAGTAAATCTGGCTGAGTCTGATCCTAAGAAAGCGCAGGAAATGCTTGCTGCTTTAATGCAATGGAAGTCAGAAGTGAAAGCTTATGATGGAAATCCGGGAGCTGTAAA
>JBOFDD010000349.1:0-2459 GCA_051646645.1 Bacteroidales bacterium
ATTTCGTTCACTTAAGTGAATTTTTTCATACTAATGAACGCGCCGGTTCATACGTATGAACGTGCACGTTCATTTAAAAGGAAATATATTTTCATACGTATGGACTGGCGCGTTCGTTTAAATGAACTTTTGGGTTCGAACGTATTAAAATCAGCGTATTACTGATCTTTAAAATACGTATATCTCAGCCACGAAAACCGTATTTCTGTATCGTCCTGAATTTAGTTGTCAGTTTTGACGATTTTCCTGATTTTAGGCGACAATATCTCGTTCTTTCTAAATTTATCAAAGGAGAACTTCAAAAAAACGAACGTAGACCTTTGGAAAAACCTACGTAGGTTTTTATAAAAATCAACGCTGGTAAATAGATTTATCAACGTTGACTTTTTCTCCCATAAAAAATGAATTTTCTATTGTCATATTGACACTACAGGTGATTGGTGTTGATATTCAGTATATTAACTATGACAATAGACATGACAATATACCCTTGTAGTGTCGACATGCTTTTTTTATATTGTCATGGTTAATCTATTATCTAACAGTGTGTTGTGTTCAAATGACAATATGACAATATAAAATCGCAACTTTTTATGTGAAGGATTTTTTATATCAATCCAAATGTCTTTTTGTAGGGGTTTCCGGTGGGAACCCGTCTTTCAAAACAAACGAAAGCTTCAATATCAAAATCTCTAATTATATTGTTAAAAAACAATGCTTTGCTTTAATCTGTTATCTTTGAGGTGGATAACCAATAATCGAATAACAATGAGAACAAAATTTCTTTCTTTGTTTCTATTTATGAGTATCGTTCTTTTCTCCGGATGCAAAGAGGATGAAGGCGATGTGGTCTGGGATGTTTATCCTGTAGTCTATTGCATGAGTGTTACAGATGCTGACGGAAATGATCTTTTGAATCCTGCTACCCCTGATGCACTTGATTACACTAAAATAAAAGCAGTATATAAGAATAAGGATTATTCATGTCAGATTCCCGAAGGCATGGCTTCGACCAAAGCATATCTGCCTCAGTTTTACGGATTGCAGTTGAGGCAGGAAAAAGGTAAGTTTATTCTTTATTTTGGGGAATTAGAAGGAGCTGAGAGTTATAGGAACGAAACTATTATCCTGGATTACGGAGATGGCTCTTCTGACGAAATAAGTTTTAATCGTGATTTTAAATGGAATAAAGGTAAAGAACCACTGATATCCCAAAAATGGTTCTTAAACGGCAAAGAAGTAAGTGATAATGTGATTCAGATTTTGAGATGATATATCTATTTTTCATCAGATAACTAATCCCGATGTAGTTGATCAGATTAACCGTGCAGGTCAAATAATTTATAAAAAAACAGCGACTAAGACTTTACTCTTAGCCGCTGTTTTTATAAATCATATCACCATTTCTTATTCTTGAGAGTCTCCTGAAAGAAGTTTCCATACTCCGGCAGAAAGAACTGCACCAACAAAAGGTGCAATAATGAATAGCCATAATTGCGAGATTGCTTCTGCTCCTGCAAATAGTGCTGGTCCAAAACTACGGGCAGGATTTACTGATGTACCTGTAAGTGGAATACAAACAATATGTACCAATACAAGTGTTAATCCGATTGCTAATCCGGCTAAGTTTCCTGCACCCTTTTTAGCATCAGTAGTACCTAATACAACCAGGACAAAGATAAATGTAAATACGACTTCTGCAATGAAAGCCTGTATCATCATACTGTCGTTGAATGCATTTGCACCTGTAGCTGTTGAAGCTCCGTATGCACCGGTAGATGTAAGTAGCCAAATGATAGCTGATCCGGCAATAGCTCCGGTAAATTGCGCTGCCATGTAGGAAAGGGCTTCTGTACCCTTCATGCGTTTAGAAAGCCATACTCCTAAAGTGATTGCAGGATTGATATGACATCCCGAAATTCCACCGATAGTGTATGCCATTCCTATAACAGCCAGTCCAAATGCAAATGCTACAGCTAATACCTGCGCTGTCCCGGCAGCACATCCAAAAAATACGGCAGATCCGCATCCCATCAATACAAGGACCATAGTCCCGATAGCTTCAGCTAATAATTTTCTCATTTTTAATTCTTAGTTTAGTTTAGTTATTTGTAATCCTTATTCCGGGATTTATATATCGTATTTTTGTAAGTGCAAATAAAGGGCTGCAAATGTATGTTTTTTACATCGTGTATCCAACTTTTGGTTCATTAGAAATATTGGTTTATTCTGTGGGAATTTATTTGCTGTTTGTTAATGATCTGTTAATCAGTTGGATTTTGTTTGTTGTTATATTTATATAAAGAGTATTGCTATATCTGTACTATTTTCATTTATGATAAAATTATTCTTTTTGAAGAAGAGTTATATGTTAATCCTTGCTTCTTTGAATAGTTGTTTGCGGTAAGTTTTCAGATTGATAGTGTGAGAAGTGGATTTGATAGTAAAATAGTTTTGTT
>JBOFDD010000350.1:0-11932 GCA_051646645.1 Bacteroidales bacterium
AGTCCAGAGGATTTCCATTCCTCAAAAATGATTTTGAATTCAGGGATTGATAGGTATTTCATATTCTTCGGTTTAAAATTTTGGTAAAATTAAATGAGAATATAAAGCCAACCTATACGGGGTTTACCGATGGCTTACACTTTAACTTATCTGGAAGTAATAATTGCTAAATGTGATCTTATTTTTTCGATTCATGAAACAAATTAATATCTCCTTTTAATTTGTATTTTCTTCCATCAGAGCCTTCAGCTTCTATAACATAGAAGTATACTCCGGGTGGAACTATTTTCCCATTAAAAGTACCATCCCAGCCTTCTGCAGGGTTATTCCAGTGGTAGAGCTGATTTCCCCAACGGTTGAATATCCATGCTTTGAATTTTATGATAGACTGATAGGCTACCTTGAATATGTCATTTATACCATCAGAACCAGGTGAGAACGCATTAGGGACTTCAAGTTTTGACTCGTAAATGGTAATTTGAAAACTGTTAGTAGCCGTTTCACATGTATTATCATGATTTGAAGTTACAAGTCTTACATAGAATGTACCGGCACGTTCAAACGGGTATTTGAATGTTGCTTCATTATCCAGAGGATAAACATCAGTGATTTGTGCCTCCAGATCCATGAAATCGACATCGGAAGCTATTTCCCATGAGTAGCTAAAAGCTGTTGGTATTGTTCCAACCGCTGTTAAGTCAAGATTTAAAGGTGCTGATCCTTCTATTAGAACAGGTTGATCATCTCCACTGAGAGGCATAACAATGTATTCTTTGTCTGTATTTGAAGATGAAGATCCTAAATGATTGTCGGAATATGAACTTGTTAGTTTTGCAATAGCAGCACAAGATACAGCTACAGCTTCATATAAGCCGCTTTCGATAGATTGTGCTGTGCCGAAAGCCGTCAGATACTGATCACCTGTTATTTTGAACGTAGTGTTTTTGTAGACAGGTGAGGCTAATATCGTTTCCGGAATACGGATTCCTTTTGTTTCTGTTATTGTAGTATTGATAAACTTTTTTTCGTTATCATCCCATGCCATAGATTCGTATGTTGCTGTATATTCTCTCTGAAGTTCTCTAAAATATCCGGATGATGAATAATAGGTTAGAGGTGGAGTGACGGCATTTATGATCAGTTTAGTCATTGAACAAGCATCTTCGCTTTTTACTATGTCAACTGAGTTGAACTGCAATGCATGTTTTGAATAGTCAATAACCCAGGCGAAAATGATATCTGAATTTGAAATTTTAATACCATAAGCTGTCTGATCCTTAATGTTATTTATAATAACCCGATTACCATCAATCCTGAAATCAGAGTATGAAGTAATGTTGTTGTTTTCTTTAGAATAAGACCAGCAGGATATTTCAGATGAAGCACCACTGTACGAATATGCTAATTCCGTGTAGGCTAAATTCTGACAAACAAAAATTTGTTTGATCTCAGTTATTTGCGATTTCTCTTCAACGAAATTAGTTCCGCTAATAACAAATTGAGAATACGCCTGAAGGGTATAGAGAGCTGTAATGATAAAGCAAATGATTTTTTTCATAATCTTAATCTTTCATTTATGCAAAAATAGATATTTAATTCATTTAACTTTATCTTGTTCAGAGAAATGTCTGTGATTAATCAATAGATCCGGCTCATTTAGCCTGCTTTTTTAGCGCACAATTTAGCCTGAATAAAAGCTGAATGAGCCTGACCGGTTTAATATACAGGCTTTTGATATAACGAGTGATTGTAGTAAAGTTTCATCGAGTCAATTAAATTTAAATCTATTTGATCTAGACCAAGATTGAAAAAAAGACAAGGTTCATTATGATCATTTACATATAATCGTTCTCTAACTTCGAAGGCCGGATTAAGTAGAGAGTAACTTTTGTCACTTAGTATCGTAGAGATGCCTGCCATATCAGTTATTGTATTAAATGTAGCTGAGGTTGATACCGGTTTGTGGTAATTATTAATAGCCGCATTCCTTTTTACAGGATTTGCCAGAATATAGTTTTCGGAAAACCAAAGAATAACAGGAATATGTAACTGATAATATGTGGGAATGGGTGATGCATGAAGGAATTTCCTGCGGTCATCATCCATTAGATCTTCTCCATGATCTGACAAATAAAGCATTCCGCTACATAACGATGTGTCATTAAGAACGTTTATTGCTGAATTCAGCACATAATCCGTATAGCGGATTGAATTGTCGTAAGCATTTTCGACATTCTGTCTGTTCTTATGATTAATTGTGGATGCATTATCCGGTTTGAAAGTGGCCATATCTTTCGGATAACGGTGCTGGTAATTAAAATGGGATCCATAAGAATGAAATACAATGAATAGATCACTGTCATCTTCATCTATGGCATTCTGGATTATAGAAAGTGCATTGCCATCAGGTAAATTTTCTTTGTATAAATCATTATTGACCGGACTTAGGTCAATCCGTTGATCTGCTTCAGCTGCATAGAAGTCGATCAATGATCTGTTTAGTGCCTGATTTGATATGTATAAAGTTTTAAATCCGGCTTCTTTAAAAGCTGTGATGACACTTTTAGTTTTATACAGATCTTTATAGCTGTTAGCATTTGCGACTCCAAGAATTAGCGGAACACTTTTATGGGTAGTATTACTTTGTGTAATAGCATCAGGATAAAATATGATATCATCTCTTTTTGATAATAGCGGATTAGTTTCTTTCTGATATCCGTTTAATTGCCAGTTTAGTGCACGCGATGTTTCTCCAATAACTAATAAATACACTTCTCTCTTGCTGGTGCTTTTTGTGCGTGAAGAACGGAATTTAAAGTCTTTGGATGTTGTATGATAGTCATTACTCATATGCCATCTTTCAGCTGCATATTTAATGTTATATGCAACATTAAGAGGGAAAATGACATGTTTAATTTCATATAGAGGATTGGTTA
The DNA here is from genome assembly GCA_051646645.1 of Bacteroidales bacterium. GTDB lineage: Bacteria > Bacteroidota > Bacteroidia > Bacteroidales > UBA7332 > UBA7332. The sequence continues at coordinate 2,937 of JBOFDD010000350.1, forward strand.
TAGATGAATATACCGATGCTGCTCCACCAATGATAAAGAGAAAAAATGAGCTCTTCAGAATTTTGATTCTGAATGTGCGTGAGAGTCTGTGATTAGCTCTGATTGAGATAACTGCGAGAAGCAGAAGCGGGATGTAGAGGATGCAGACACCAACAACCGCAGGCCATATGCTGCCCAAAAGTTCACCAGCTTCACCTGCGTTTGTTGTAACAAGATTGGTGAACATATCTACAGCAATAATAGAATTGCCGAAAAGATATAAGAGTACAAGCTGAAAAGCTCCCAATATAAAAAAAGGCAGCGATAAAAATATCATCCATCCCGGTTTGGATGAAAGAATACTCCATATTAAGTAAAATCCAAGTGGGAGAGCCAGATAGGCAATTCGTGTTATAACACTTAGAGGCTCTGTAAAGAATAAAAAACAATTTGGCACGATCAGTATAATGATCATGATAAAGAAAATAGATTGTTGTTTATTCAGCAAACGTTTTATGATTTCAAAAAGCTTCATTTATTCCAAATATAAATCCTGATTGTCCGTCTTTTCCAAAACCAAAGTCAAGACGGACGTTAATTCTGTTTTTAAATTCCCATCTGTAGCCAATGCCCCAGTTGGGTAATGTTTCCTTTAATGTGAAAGATTTTAGTTCCGGATATATATTTCCGGCACCTAGCCATATCGTAATGCCATTTCTTCTCCATATTTTCTGGCGAAGCTCTAACTGAACTTCACTCATGCATTTGTCCCGAAAGCGACCTTCGTAATACCCTCTCATACGGTATGATCCTCCCATGACTGCATCCATTGCCCACGGGATTTCCGTCGTACCGTAATTGAGTAATGTGTGAAAATCAAAAGCTAAAACACTACCTTTCCATAGTTGTTTATAAACATCAAAAAAAACTTCGGTCCGGTTGAAGTTAATTTTGTTTCCTAAAAAGCGAGGATAAAACTTCTGATCGAGTTTGAAAAATATGCCTTTGTATGCATTGGGTATAAAATCTCTTGAGTCGTATTCGAATAGAATTCCGATTCCGGTATTTATAAAACTCTTGCTTTGACCTTCTAGAAATTCTATATCTTTAAACTTCCTTCCTGATGAATAATTGAAGTTGAGATTGGTCCCAATATATCCGTTTTGAAAAATCCGATAGAGAAAGTCAATTTTTAGTTGATTTTCTAATCGCATATACTTTGTATAGTTATTGTCTATTCCATTTCTATACCCTTGTTTGTAAAATTGAGCAGGCATAGAATAGAAATATCCATTGTAATTAACCAGATATTTCCCTCCTTTGAAATAGGTGTGTCCTCTGACTCCCAGCAGATAATATCCTGTGGTTGTGATATCAGCATAAAAAGATACGTCAGAAGGAGGAATCTTCCTGTTTTCTTTGTCTGCACGAAAAAGACCGGCTGCTACTAATCCAATTCCTAATTTGATGTCGGAAGAGTAGTGAGGACCACCTATAATACTAAAATCAAATTTTTTAGTATTTGATTTATCAACGTTTGATTCTGAAAAATAGTTGATTATCTTTTTGAATAAACCACTTTTGTTTTTTAAGGAATCGGCAGGTGATTGAATTTCTTTAATTGTATCAATATCAGGCTTTATCGTGTAAATTCGACAGAGGCTGTTTTCTGATAAGGAAGTGTTGCTGACTTCCCTTCTATTACCACTCGCAAGAGTTTCTTCACTCGCATAGCAGGTAAATGCGATAGATATTCCAAAAAGAATAGTACTTATCTTTTTCATCTTTTAAACGGTAATGAAAGCGCAAATATATTTAAGTTATTTATAAAAAATAGTAAACAAATGTGTTTTCTCAGTAAATATTGTAAGTTTGCTCTTCGAAAACAACTAAACTGATAATAAAATGAAGTTGAAAATATCATTGTTGACATTGTCTTTACTTTTTATGTTCAATGTCTTAGCTGTTTCAGCTAAAAATAATGTAGGTAAAGATGTGAAACAGGTTTATGTAAGAGATTCTCGTAATAATCCTATTCCTCTGCCTCATTTCGGAGAAAAGCATTTGTTGATTTTTTATGTCGATCCGGATGCCAGAAACCAAAACTCAGAGTTTATTGAATACCTTGAAGAGAATAAAATCAAGAGTGATAAAATATTCTCATTTGGAGTTGCAAACCTTGCAGATACTTTTCTACCTAATTCAGTAGTTCGAACTTTTATTCGTTTGAAAGAGAAAAAGGTTAAAGAGGCGATTTATACAGATCCGGAACACTTGCTGCGTGATGCATGGGATATTGGTGATGTAAACGGAAAACTTACTGTTATTTTTGTTACAAAGGACAAGAAAATTGCTTACTATGGAAGTGGTGAACTATCAAAACAGCAGATTGACGAATTCTTTAAAACAATTAATAAATATAAGTGATCTGAATAGAATATTGAAGAGGATGGCATTATGCTACTCCTCTTTTTTTTATTTTTGTGATTCATAATTTTGATGAATGTTTATGATTGAGGTACTTTTTGCAGATTCCCATATTGTTGTAGTAAACAAGCCAACAGGATTGTTGGTTCATCGTACACGAATAGCTGAAGAGGAAAATGATTTCTTACTACAAAAAGTCAGAGATCAGCTACAGCTTAAACTGTACCCGGTACATAGATTGGACCGGCCAACATCCGGAATAGTTATCTTTGCTTTGTCTTCGGAGGATGCAAATCTGTTTTCTAATATGATTCAATCCAATGAGGTTGAGAAAGAGTATATGGCTTTAGTTCGTGGGTGGTTCCCGGAAGAGGTGGATCTGGACTATCCTGTGAAGAATGAGAAGGGGAATTTAAAAGACGCGCATACGCTTTTTAGAAATGAAAGGCATTTTGAATTAGAAATACCCTCCGGACGATATGCAACAACCCGCTATTCGTTAATAAAATGCTTTCCTAAATCAGGAAGATGGCATCAGTTGAGGCAACATCTTGCGCACTTACGTCATTATATTATTAATGACCGGGTTCATGGCGATGGGAAATGTAACCGGTTTTATACGGATTATTTTCAAAGTCGTGATATGTTTCTGCATGCTTCGCGAATATCTTTTATTCACCCATATGCAAAGGATAAAGTGACGATTGAAGCTGTGTTTCCAGATCATTGGAGAGTTTTAAATAATTGATTTTAAGTATAAGGTTATACTATATAATTATAAATCCTTCGTTTTAAACAGAAATTTTATAAATCCGTATTTATTATTGGATAGAAAAATAGTAGCTTTGTCTGAAAATTGAGAGATTTAGTAGGTTTAAATAAAAACAAATCAATAAAGATATTCCATTAAAAATGAGTAAAACAACTTTTCAGCGCAGATTTCTAGTCGTTTTCTGGTCTTTGTTTGCCGGAGGAGTCCTGACTGCTGCTATTATTTTTGTTTTAATTGCAAAAGGGGTTATTGGCTATATGCCTCCAATTGAGGAGCTGGAGAATCCTAAAGATAAATTCGCTTCAGAGATTATTTCCTCTGATATGCAGGTTTTAGGGCGATTCTATCAAAGTAAAGCAAACCGTATTTATGTTTCTTATGATCAATTGTCGCCCAATTTAGTAAATGCGCTAATTGCAACAGAGGATGCCCGCTTTCAATCACATTCAGGAATTGATGCTCAGGCTTTGCTTCGTGCTGTTGTTAAGCGTGGTCTTCTAGGACAGAAGAGTGCTGGTGGCGGTAGTACTATTTCTCAGCAGCTGGCTAAGCTGTTGTTTTCACCGCAGGCAGATAACATTTTAGAGCGTTTGCTCCAAAAACCTATAGAATGGGTTATTGCTGTTCAGTTAGAACGCAACTATACGAAAGAAGAAATTATTAATATGTATCTTAATAAATTTGACTTTCTGAACAATGCAGTAGGGATAAAATCTGCTGCGAATGTCTATTTTGGTAAAGATCCTAAAGATTTGACAATTGAAGAGTCTGCTACACTGATAGGGATGTGTAAAAACCCATCTTATTTTAATCCGGTAAGACAAAACGAACGAACACAAGGTCGTCGTAATGTCGTGTTGGATCAAATGTATAAAGCGGATTATCTTACAGCAGCAGAAAGAGATTCTCTTCAGCAGATACCATTAACGCTGCGTTATCATAAAGCCGATCATAAAGAAGGTGTTGCCGCGTATTTCAGAGAGCATCTCCGTCTTATGATGACAGCGAAGAAGCCTTCACGTGGTGATTATGCATCCTGGCAATCACAGCAGTATTATGAAGATTCATTAGCATGGGAAAATAATCCACTGTTTGGATGGTGTGCTAAAAATAAGAAGGCTGACGGATCTAATTATAATATTTACACTGACGGACTGAAGATTTATACCACTATAAATGCTAAAATGCAGAAATATGCTGAAGATGCTGTTACTGAGCATTTAAGTAAAAATATTCAACCTAAATTTTTCAAGGAGAAAAAAGGGCGTTCAACGGCTCCTTTCTCTAAGAATGTAACAACTGAAGAGGTTGAGAAAATTCTTGAGCGGAATATGAAGCAGTCTGATCGTTACCGTATATTGAAAAATGCTGGAGCTTCAGATGCTGAAATTAAAAAGGCATTCAATACTAAAGTGGATATGTCTGTTTTCTCCTGGAAAGGAATGGTTGATACTACGATGACACCAATGGATTCGATTCGTTATCTGAAACATTTCGCCCGTGCCGGATTTATGTCAATGGATCCGCGTACAGGTCATATTAAAGCTTATGTAGGAGGGATTGATTTCAAAAACTTCCAGTATGATATGGTAAGTGTTGGTCGCCGTCAGGTTGGTTCTACGATTAAGCCATATCTTTACACTCTTGCTATGGAGGAAGGATATACACCATGCGATCAGCTACCTAATGTGCAGCCACGTATTGTTACTGAAACAGGAGAGGTTTGGATGCCTCGAAATGCAGGGCATGATCGTATTGGCGAGAATGTATCTTTGTTGTGGGGATTAACAACTTCCAATAACTGGATCTCCGGGCATTTGATGAGTAAGTTGTCTCCTTATCAGTTTGTTCGAATGCTGAAGTCTTTCGGTATTAAAGGAAAACTTGATCCTGTCGTTTCTCTTGCTCTTGGTCCGGCGGAAGTAACGGTAGAGGAGATGGTTAGTGCTTACTCTGCATATCCTAACAGAGGAGTTCGTGTAGAACCTCTTTATGTAACCCGTATAGAAGATGAGTATGGAAATGTTATTTCTAACTTTACCCCACACGTAAATGAGGTGTTTAGTGAAGATACTGCCGATAAAATGATTTACATGCTCAGAGGAGTTGTTGATGGTGGAACCGGAGGTCGTTTAAGAGGTCGGTATAAGATTTCAGCACCTCATGGAGGTAAAACCGGAACGACTAATAATAACTCGGATGGCTGGTTTATGGCATTTACGCCGAGCCTCGTATCCGGTACATGGGTTGGGTTTGAAGATCGTTCAGTTCATTTTGATAGCATTATTGATGGTCAGGGGGCAAATATGGCTCTTCCGATTTATGGCTTGTTTATGCAAAAGGTATATGGCGATAAGTCGCTTGGTTATGCCCAGGATGAGCAGTTTAAAGTTGGAAATGGTAATCCATGTGATGCTAATTATATGCAGAATGAATCCAAGCCTCAGCAAGAGGATAATAAAGTAGATTCTTTCTTTGAATAATAAAAAAAGCGCAGCCTGATTTTTTCAGGAACTGCGCTTTTTTTATTTATGCTTTTCTATTTCCTTCTGGTATAAGTCGTAAAGTATGAGAATTGAGATCTGTGAAATAAACGTTGTTCAGGGAGTGGCTAATTGTATTCTGAAAGTAATATTGATAGGTATGCTTTTTAATTATCAGCCGTATCAATTCTTTAGAACAAAGATAGGATTAGTTTTTTCGGAGGCATGATTTAGTTTCCTCAACCGTACCTTTTCTAATTCCGCTCCGGACCGGAATTAGAAGCGCTCCGGAGCGGTTGTGTATCCGCTCCGGAGCGGAATTTGAATTCGACGGTTGAGGAAACTAATTCGTACTTATATCTCAAGTAATCCGGAGTTTGATAAGCGAAGTTTATACGGTCAGACTGTGAGACAGATACTTTTGGTATTTGCTATTTGCAGGCGAGATGTTTTATTGAATAGTTGTGTTTTTTAATATTAACTATTTGTTTGTTTAATTAAGTTTATTATCTTTACTGAATCAATATCTCTTTATGTAAAGTGAATGCATTATGTATAAATGTTTTAACTGCATATTGTGGTAATAATCTATTTTAAGTCATGAAAACAGTAAAAGAAATCAGAGCACATCTTGATGACCCTATGGTATATGTGAGTGTCACATACTTCTTGCTTGTTATTGGAATGGGCGTTTACTTGAGTCTTTAGATTCAGGCAGAGTGAGATTAATTTCGAGAATTGAAATTTTTTAAAAAAAAGTTTTAAGCGGATTTTGATGATGTTATCATTGAAATCCGCTTTTATTAATAAATAGAAGAACTTGTATAAAGTAACAAAATTCCCCATGAATCCATTCCTTTTTGGAACATCTAACATACCTAAACAAAAAAATGCTTCAAGGGCAGAAAGTTTTGATATATACAGTCCTTCTCTTCAAGTAAAAAATCTTACATTTGCGCGGATTTTGAAAAATTCTATCATCTAACTATATGGCAAATATGATTAAGATTAAAAAAGGCTTGGATATAAAGCTGGAAGGTCATGCTGCTGAACAATTAGTTGCTGGAAACAGATCTGATGTTTATTCGATCTGTCCGGATGACTATCACGGTATTGTTCCAAAACTTATTGCTAAGCCTGGGGACCGAGTACTTGCGGGTACTCCATTAATGGTGGACAAGAACTGTCCTGAAATTCAATTCGTATCGCCTGTCAGCGGAGAAGTTCTTGCTGTTAACCGTGGTGAACGTCGTAAAATTTTAGATATCTGTATTAAAGCAGATTCTGAAATTGAATACGTTGATTTCGGTAAGAAGAACATTGCTTCTATGAGTGCAGACGAGATTAAAGCATCTATGTTGCAAATGGGCTTATGGGCTTTTGTTAAACAGCGTCCTTACGACGTTATTGCAAATCCATCAGATTCACCACGTGATATTTTTGTCACAGGTTTTGATTCAGCTCCTTTGGCTCCGAACATGGACTTCGTTATAAACGGCGAAGAAGCTAACTTCCAGTTAGGACTTGATGCTTTGAAAAAACTTACGAATGGTAAAGTTTATTTGGGGGTTCGCCCGGGAAGTAAATTAGCTTCAATGAAAGGCGTAGAGATTTTGACTGTCGAAGGACCTCACCCTGCAAGTAATGTTGGTGTACAAATCGCTAATGTATCTCCGGTTAATAAAGGAGAGGTTGTGTGGACATTAAACGGGTTTGACCTGATCTTAATCGGAAGAGCTCTTGCTCAGGGTAAAACAGACTTTACCCGTGTGTTGCCTGTAGCTGGTTCTGAAGTAGCAAAAGCTGTTTATACAAAAGCAATTATTGGTGCGAGCATTTCTTCTATCGTAGCAGATAAAGTGAAGAAAGAGAAAATCAATCTTCGTTATATCTCAGGAAATGTACTTACCGGTAAAAAAGTAGCAGAGAATGGATTCCTTTCTTCTTATGCACAGCAGATTACAGTTATTCCTGAAGGAGATGATGTACATGAATTGTTCGGATGGGCAATGCCAGGATTCGGTAAATTCAGTGTGAATCACTCGTTCTTTACTTGGATTGTTGATGCAATATCACCTAAGAAAGAATATCGTATTGATGCTCGTTTACAAGGTGGTCGTCGTGCGATAATCATGTCAAACGAATATGATCGTGTTTTGCCTATGGATATCCTTCCTGAGTTTTTGATCAAAGCTGTATTGGCTTTTGATATTGACAAAATGGAAAATTTGGGTATTTATGAAGTTGCTCCTGAAGATTTCGCTTTGTGTGAGTTTGTTGATACATCTAAATTAGAGATTCAGCATATTATCCGCACGGGATTGGATCAACTGAGAAAAGAAATGAATTAATAACAGTTTAAATTATAAGACATTGAAAGCCTTACGAAATTTTATCGATAAGATTAAGCCCAACTTTGAGGAAGGTGGGAAACTGTCAATGTTCCATTCTGTTTTCGATGGGTTTGAAACATTTTTGTTTACGCCAAACACAACATCAAAAACAGGGGTACATATCCACGACAGTATCGACTCAAAGCGTACCATGTCAGTAGTGATCCTAGCATTACTACCAGCTCTTTTATTCGGTATGTACAATGTGGGTTATCAGCATTATCTGGCTATCGGACAGATGGATGCAACCAGCTTTTTTAACGTATTCCTATTTGGTTTCTTAGCTGTGCTTCCAAAGATCGTTGTATCTTATGGTGTCGGTTTAGGAATTGAGTTTGTTGTTGCACAATGGAAAAAGCACGAAATTCAGGAAGGATTCCTTGTTTCAGGTATGTTGATTCCATTGATTGTCCCAATTGATACTCCACTTTGGATGATCGCAGTAGCTACAGCTTTTGCTGTGATTTTTGCTAAAGAAATCTTCGGTGGTACAGGTATGAATATATTCAACGTAGCTTTGATTACTCGTGCTTTCCTTTTCTTTGCGTACCCAAGCATGATGTCAGGAGATAAAGTGTTCGTTCGTACGGGAGATACTTTTGGATTAGGTGCAGGTACTATTGTTGATGGTTATTCGGGAGCTACTCCTCTTGGCCAGATAGCGACTGCAGCAGATCCTTCTGTTCCTGTTGTTGATATTCTTGGTAATCCGATCGGGACATGGGACTACTTTGTTGGTCTGATTCCAGGTTCGATTGGTGAGACATCGACGCTTGCTATTCTTATCGGTGCTGCAATTTTGTTGATTACTGGTATTGCAAGCTGGAAAACAATGATCTCAACATTTGTAGGGGGAGCATTCATTGTTGCCGTATTTAACTTCTTCGGAGGTAATGCAGCATTAGAAACATCCGTTTTAGATCATTTGTTCTTAGGTGGTTT
>JBOFDD010000351.1:0-5302 GCA_051646645.1 Bacteroidales bacterium
CATTATCTCTATATATATTCATTTTTTCCTCTGTTTCAAAATAATGAACATAGCCATCATCAGTCCTATAAGAATAAGGATATTTTTGCTCAAAATCCTTTTTTAATCTTTCTTCTTTAGGAGAGCAACCAATAAAAACTAAAAATAAGATACTTAAAATATAATTATTCATTTGAGTAATTTTATCGTTATTAATATATAAATAAAACACCTGACAATTTTCTGCAAAAAAGCCATTTAACTTTGCTGACTATTAAAAGATGCAACAAGAGGTACAAGATACAACTTTGCGCTAGGAGGGGCTGAATCTTTCTCATTGAAACCTATTTCATGATACAATTATTATATTTAGATCCAATAATATAATGCCTGTTACTATTGTTTGTGAAAATTTTTCCTGATTTATAGTATGTATTATGAACAAAAGAGCAATACTCAACAAGATTATGCTTTTTTAGCATTCTAAAATCATCTGAATCCGTTATTGAAAAATCTATCTCTATTGGAAGAGCGGAGCATTTGAAATCTCTAAACAAACTTTTCATGAGCTCAATTTCAGATGCATATAACCCTAATTCAACAGCTAATTTCTCAAGTTCATTATTCAACTTATCCTTATCGTAAATTTCGAACCGTTTAAAGAATCTGTTAGACAAAGTATAATATTTGTCATGACAATAATCTGGCGATTTTTTTACTATTACACCAAGTTCAACTAATCCACTGACACTGCCATACATGCAAGTAATATCCTTATCAAATGAATCTTCACTACCATATAACCAGACCTCCTTATGAAATCCATAGTCAACTGTTTTGTTAATGATATGATTAACTATCTTGATTTGTTCTATACCTAAGTGATTTACTCGCTTAATTTTCTCAAACTCATTTTTCAAATTTAATAATACATTCTCATTCATTAGCATGTGATTTTTTGTTCAAAAATTACGTTGATTTACTATGCGTGCAATTAACGATATTTGGTATTACGATTAATACCATATATCTAAACTCGTAAAACAGTATCTTGCAAATATATATTTAAGATATCATTAAACAATTATACAATACTATTATTTTTATATTATCTTCCCCTCAATCTTACCTGTGGGCGCTAAACACAGAAAAACAATATGAAAAGATCATTAACCGCAGAGGAAAAGGTTAAGGCGCTTAAAGAGGTAGGAGATGAAAAGATAAATGACTTATCAGCTGTCCAATCTAATCAGGATGAGCAATTACAGGAACAATTTATTGTGCAACTAAAAATTAGACGAAAACTGGATCGGGTAAATCTGAAAGAGATTGCCTGCATTTACGTGAAAGATGAGTCTATCGTAATTATCGCTTTAAATGAGAAACAAATCGGTATTTATTCAACTACACTTGATCACATGAAAACCCTGATAATTGAAAAAGGATTAGTGGAAGATTTCTTTTTTCACAGATCATTTATTCTCGCTTACGCTTTATTTGAGTATCCGGATTTAAGAATCAATAAAAAGGAAATTATTACTCGCTTAAATCAATTTCCCATTCATTGTTCTGAGCGAACAATCATTGCATTACGTTCGGCTTTGAACAAAAAACGCAAAATAAATCTAAGTAAATAAAAGTTAAAAACGTAGCACTTCAGCGGAAATAGACTCAAAACGTTGCAGTTCAGCGTAAATAGCGTTTTCCTGATTTGCACAATTCAGTCTTTTTTCGTAAATTTAAGACAGAATTAAGGCTACAATACCAGATAATAAACCAGCCTGCGGGTAAGATTTTCCTCTCCCGGTTTGTTATTTTCGGATGGTATTCTGCCCTGATTCAGGCTACGTTCCGTTATCCGAAAACGAACGTAGATAAATGCAAGAATCAACGCTGATAAATCCAAAATGGAACGTTGATAAATATATTTATCAGCGCTGGTTTTTGTAAAAACCAACGTTCCTTTTTTCTAATAAACCAAAGTGATTAACTTAGAAGTTGCATGAAAAATTTTCAAACAGCTTCTTATAAAACTGGAAATCTATGGCTCTGATAAGCTTCAAACAAGTTGCGAAAAGCTATTTCCCTTTACAATCGAATAAATCGGCAAGCAACAGCCTGTCGCGCTGGATCAGGCGTTGCCCGGAACTGCATCGCGAACTCTCCGAACTGGGGCTGAAAGCCAAACAACGCTTTTTTACGCCCCGGATGATAAATCGTATCTATTACCATTTGGGAGAACCGTGAAATGTTGAATGATCGTTCGAAACAAACAAATGGAACAATACCAACGTGGCGGGGTTAGAAATGAACCGTCCGACACAATACCAACATGGCCGTATGTTCGTCTGTAGAGACGATATACATATCGTCTCCGGTGATGTATGGTACATCGTTTCGGATTACCCATTCCCGTTAAACGGAATTCTCATCGGATGTCGTTGGTTATTTGCAATTTATCGTTCGTCGTGTACCCGAGACGATATGTATATCGTCTCTACAGGCGGAATCCATTGTCGTTCGTAATGCATCATTTGTGCGTGTGATTGCGCCAAAATAATTAATCAATAAATCCAATCATATAAAAAACTAAAATCCAAATACTTATGGGTTATCTCAAAATATCGAGGGAGCTGCTAAATAGCTCCTTCTGGCGGAGCCTTGCCGATAAAGAAAAGGTTATGATCATGGAACTAATGAATGAAGCTCCTTATAAACCGGGTACTTACAACCTTTATGGCACCGACATAGAGCTGAATACACATGAGCTATGCTTCTCTGTTGCTAAAATGGCAGAACGGTTTAATCTGACAGCTCCAATCTTTAAGCGTTTTATTAATAAATTGCAGGATAACAGTGTTTTAACAAAACAGAAGAGGAAAGTGCGTCTATCCTCTCGTCCATCTCAGCGTCCAACGGGCAGATTGAATGAACAAAACCAGTTTTATACATCAATAATCTTTTGTGGATGGGCATTTGGCGATAACGAAACAAACCCGGATTCTGAAGCTAATTCCGCACAAATCGTCCAACCCTCTGTCCAGCCTTTGGTCCAGCATAATATAGATATTAAGATAACAAAAGATACAAGAAGAAATAGCGCGTGCGCTGTGCCTGTTTCTGATGGATCGAAAGGCAAAGAATACCGAAAGCCCTGGTATACCATGGAGCAGATTGCGAAAATGGATATTCCAAACGCTGACGAAATACTGAACGTATGGACTGAATATGCAGGCAGAAGCAAAAAAGATGTTCTTGATTTGCTTCAGAAATTCACCGACAATCAGCGGCTTTTTGGTTTGCCCGAAATGACGCTCGATGTATTCGACAAGGAATTCCGCAAAGAGATGAAAAGCGCCTTTGCCCTCAAATCAAAACAGAAAAACGAACCGGTACGAAAACTTAAAGAATTAGGAACAGATGACTAACACAAACTACCCTCACAATCTCAATGCCGAAGCTGAATTGCTTGGCTGTATGATGATTCACCATGTGAAATTCGAAGAAATATTTGCTGCACTCAGTGCCGAAATGTTTTATGACTATGCCCATCAGCTGATTTTTGCTTCTATACACCATGCCTTCCTGAAACATGGCAAAGTGGATCTGATTCTAACGGAGCAGGCTCTCGTGGAGCAAGATGCACTACAGAAAGCTGGCGGAATGCTGAGACTCAGCGAAATCTATGCACAGGCAAATCGCTTTAAAAACTATATGGCTCACCTCGCTCTGATCCGCGAAAGCTATATCCTGCGCCGTATTATGCTGATGGCGCACACGCTTTGTGTGAAGGCTTCTTCCGAGCAGTACGAAAGCGAACTGCTGATCGAAGAGTGTAATGCACAGCTGAATGAGCTGATGCAACTCAATGCTGCCGATGACCGGGTGTTTACAAGCCGCAAAGTGATGGATGCCGTTGTGACGGAGTACGAAGAGCGCAAAGCGAATGTCGAAAAAGGTGAAACAAACGGATTATTGACCGGAATAACAAACTTTGATAGAATCTCTAACGGACTTCAGAACGGAGATCTGACCATCTTAGCCGGACGTCCGTCCATGGGGAAAACGGCGGTTGCTATTCACATGGGCATGACCATGGCACGAAACAACAAGCATGTACTGGTTTTCAGTCTGGAGATGACAGCCGTACAGCTGGGTAACCGGATGCTGCTCAATGAATCGAATATCCCGATCAGGCATTTCAAGGCGGGAACACTCTACCCGCAACATGAGGCTGCCATGCGTGAAACGGCTGATCAGATAGCAACCCGAAGCATTACGATTGCAGATATTCCGGGGATCAGCGTGGCGCAGATCCGCAATATTGCTCTACGGCAGCAACGCAACGTGGGCGTAGATGTTATTATCATCGATTACCTGCAACTGATTCAGTCGGGCAATAACATTCTTTCGCGCCACCTGGACCTGAGTCAGATCACCAAAGCGTGTAAGAACCTTGCCATAGAATTGAATATCCCCATCGTATTGCTCAGCCAGCTGAACCGTAAAGTGGAAGAAAGAACGGATAAACGTCCGCTCATGTCTGACCTTCGTGAGTCGGGAGCTATTGAAGAAGATGCAGATATCATAGGCTTACTTTTCCGTGAGGAGTATTACAACCGGGATTCGGATCAGAAAAACGAAGGCGAAATCATCATCGCCAAATACCGAAACGGAGAAACCGGATTCGTAAGATTCAAACATGACGGTGCTATGAGACGGTTTGAGTAGGGAGCGCCTAACTCCATGAGGACGTTGAGGACAATGAGGACGATGACGACCTTGAGGACGGCGCCGTAGGGACGCCTGGCGGGCGTCCGCATTGCAAAATACACAAATATCAATGGAACAACGTGGCCGTATGTTCGTCTGTAGAGACGATATACATATCGTCTCCGGTGATGTACGGCACACCGTTGCAGATTACCCGTTCCCGTTAAACGGTATTCTCATCGGATGTCGTTGGTAATTTGGATCCTATCGTTTATTGTGCACCCGAGACGATATGTATATCGTCTCTACAGGCCACATCATTTGTGTACGGTAATCCGAAACGGCATGCAATTTTGAACCCCGGACGCCCGCCAAGCGTCCCTACATTGCCTTTTGCGCCCTTGCCTTTAAAAATCAAAAACTATGATAAACCAAACAACCATTGAAAAAATCAACAGCCTCACCGATATAGTGGCTGTTATCTCTCAGTTCGTGAAACTCACGAAAAAGGGAACGAGTTATATCGGGCTTTGCCCTTTCCACGGAGACAAACATCCGTCGTTCAGTGTATCGCCCACGAAAGGAATATACAAATGTTTCAGCTGTGGCG
>JBOFDD010000352.1:0-4843 GCA_051646645.1 Bacteroidales bacterium
CTGAAGGAAATTTTCATTTTCTGTTCATGGATTCATACAGCGAAATGATCAGTTACTTCAATGACAAATATCCCGAAATCGCATTAAATAATAAGAAAGTCCCTTATGACTGGACGATCTACTTTCTGCGTAAGAAAGCACTCTCAGCACCTCTGAGCAAAGAAGAGCTTTCGTGGTTATTGCTGCACTTTAACCAAAAAAGAGGTTATTTCCAGCTCCGCGGCGAAGAGGGAGAAGATGACGATCAGAAATTAGTGGAATTTTACGAACTAAAAGTTGTATCCGTTGAAGATACGGGCGATAAGAAAGGTAAAGGCGACAGAGAGGAGACCTGGTACAATGTTCATCTCGAAAACGGGATGATCTATCGCCGCAGCAGCCGTACACAGCTTGACTGGATCGGCAAAACACGTGCATTTATTGTCACAACCGATCTCAACAACGATGGCACACCCAAGCTAACGAAAGACGGTGATATAAAACGTTCCTTCCGCTCGCCCGGACCCGATGACTGGTTACTGATTAAGAAAAGAAGCGAAAGTCAGCTTGAACAAAGCGGATGCACTGTTGGGGAATATATTTTTGATGCACTGCTCGAAAACCCCGACCTGAAGATCAAGGGGAAATTTATCCGAACCATTGAACGCAAGTATTACCGTTCTGAATTAACCCGGATCTTAGAGAAGCAAATCCAGTATCATCCGGAGCTGCAAGACGCTGACTATTTTGATAAAGCAATCACTGAACTTTATCCCAACAACGAAATTCACCGGAACACACTTCGTCCGGGCGGATTCCTGCGTCTGTTTATTTCCGATATTCTCTTCTATCAGCGCCCGTTAAAAAGCAAGAAGTCGCAGATCGAAAACTGTCGTTTCGAATTCCGCACCTGGAAAGACAAAGACGGCAATGAACAAAAAACAGCAATAAAAGGAATTGCAAAGTCCCATCCATTGTTTGAGGAATTCCGCCTGTGGCAATTCCTTAACAATCTGAAGATATATAAGCGAGAAGCCGTTGTAAACGAAAAAGACATACAAAATCACGACGTTACCGAAGAGTTTCTTCCCGATGAACAAAGCCGGGAAAAGCTTTTCGTATGGCTATCTCTGCGCAAGGAGATAAATCAGGAGGCTTTCCTGAAATATCCTTCGTTTAAACTGAAAAAGAATCTGTCTGACTACAGATGGAACTTCCCCGATGAGGATGCCAAACTCTATCCGTGCATGAAATTACACCATGACCTGTTCAATGCATTATTCAAAACAGGCTGTTTCAGTGGCTTTACGAAAGATGAAGAGAATGCAATCAAAGAGATCCTCGTTTCAAACGAACCTGAAACTGTTAAGCAGGAGAGCCTTGCCCTGATTTGCTCAAAATCAAAAAGTAAGATCCCGGCAGAACTGTTCAACCCTTTCCTGAATTGGATAAAAGTGGAAGAAGAGCTGTGGCATATGCTTTATTCGATTGATAATAAAGATGAGTCACAAAAAGCATTTTCAAAATATGTACGCAAAAAAGGTATGCACCCTGATTTTGCAGAACGTCTTTGTCAACTGCCTGTTATGAAAAAAGAGTACGGATCATACAGCGAAAAAGCGATCCGTAAACTTCTGCCACTAATGCGACAAGGTTCATACAAACAGCTTGCCCCTGTTAGCGAAGAAACATTGAACAGACTGAACGATATACGCATGCGGCTTGAAACAATCGACTACAACGATAAGCTGGCAGAAAAAGTGTCTGACTCCGAATTTCCAAAAGCACTCATTGGTACACTTTGCCGTGCCGACTGGGCAACCCTGTCGTTTAATCTTACCGAAGCCTGCTATGCCGTATACGGTTATTATGCCGAAAATTCAGATGCCGTTTGCTGGACAAATCCATCGGATATAGATGCATTTCTTAGCGAGTTCAAACAACATTCACTCCGCAATCCGGTTGTAGAACAACTACTTACCGAAACGCTGCGTGTAGTGAAAGATATTTGGGTGGAATACGGAAAAGGTATTCCGGATTACTTCGAAGAAATCCATATCGAAATGGGACGTGATCTGAAACAGACAGCCGAAAAGCGTAAAAAGGATTCCGACCGCAATCTTGCCAACGAGAACACCAATCTGCGTCTGAAAGCCCTGCTTATGGAGTTAAAGAACGATCCGTCTGTAACCGGTGTAAGTCCAAACTCCCCATTCCAGCTTGACATACTTAAGCTCTATGAAGATGGTGTATTCTCCGCTACGGAAGAAATACCCGACGACATCGATAAGATTTCACGTCTGGCACAACCATCTAAGAATGAGTTAATGCGTTATAAACTTTGGCTTGATCAGAAGTATCTGTCTCCTTATACAGGAGAACCGATCCCTCTGTCACGCCTCTTCACGCACGATTACGAAATAGAGCATATCATACCTCAGTCCCGTTTCTTCGACGATTCGTACTCCAATAAAGTTATATGCGAAGCCGAAGTAAACACACTCAAGAGTAATATGCTTGGTTTGGAATTTATTATGAGTGAAGGTGGGAGAATCTTAGCTCCAACTTCGTCACGCCTCCGCCCGATCACAATTCTGAATAAAGAAGCATACGAAGCTCTGATTAAGAAGAATTTCGGAAATTACAACAACAAGCAAAGACGTGAGAATTTGCTGCTTACCGAAATACCCGAAAAGTTTGCTGAACGACAAATGAATGACAGTCGTTATATTGCACGCTATACCAGTTCATTGCTTTCGAATATCGTTCGCGAAAAAGAAGAAAAGGACTGGGCTGTAGCACGTCTTGTTCAGACAAACGGAGCCATCACAACGAAGCTAAAACTGGACTGGGGTGTTCACGGAATATGGAGCCGTCTGATGACTCCGCGATACGAACGCTTAAACCAGATTACCGATTCCGATGCATATGGCGAATATACCGAGAACAACGGCAAACGCTATTTTCTCAATCGGGTTCCTCTCAATGAACAAAAAGGGTTCAACCCAAAACGGATCGACCATCGCCATCACGCTATGGATGCCATAGTGATTGCCTGTACCACACGCAATCACATCAATCTGCTGAACAACGTCAATGCAGCAGGCAAAGACGGTAAAGAGCGCCTGGATCTTCGTGCTCAGCTTTGCTATAAAGACAAATCATCCGGCTCAACCGGCTGGAAAGTAACCGTGCCCTGGTACAACTTCGCACACGATGTTTATACCACGCTGTCCGAAGCCGTTGCCAGCATAAAGTCAAATACACGTGTAATCAACAAAGCAACCAACAGCTATCAGAAATGGCAGATTGCGCCTGATGGCAGTGTACAAAAATGCAATTTCAAGCAAACTTCGGGCGACAACTGGGCTATACGCAAACCCCTGCATAAAGAGACAGTATCAGGCAAAGTTACCCTACGCGAAATAAAAACCGTTCGTCTTGCCGAAGGGCTCAAAGTATGGCAGTCACTTGTTGACAAACAGCTCAAAGCACAGATAGCCGAACTTGTCCGTCTGCAATATTCGGACAAAGCTCTTGTGAAATTCTTCAAAGACAGAGATAATAGCTGGAACGAAAAGGATATAACCAGGGTTGAAATCTATGTGTTTAACGAAAACTACGCAGCTTCGCGCACGCAGCTTTCCGAAACTTTTACCGATAAGAAAGTAGAAAGTATTACCGATTCGGGTATCCGTACCATTGTCAGCCGTCATGTAAACAGCGCTAAATACAAAGGAAACTACACCGAAGCACTCTCTCCGGACGGAATCGAAGAGATGAATGCAAACTTGACCGAACTAAACGGAGGGAAAGCACATAAACCAATATACAGCGTTCGTGTCAGCGAACCAATTGGACTAAAATATCCGGTCGGCACAACAGGTTCGAAAAAAGATAAATGGGTAGAAGCAGCTAAAGGAACAAACCTTTTCTTTGGAATATATGTTAATACTGAAGGAAGTCGCTCATTTTCAACCACTCCATTCTTTGAAGTGGTCGAACGCCTGAAGCAAGGACTTCCACCCGTCCCTACTGAAGACGAAAAAGGCAACCGGCTTTTATTCTATCTTTCGCCTAACGATCTGGTGTACGTACCTACGATTGACGAAATCGAAAGTCAGAGCCCAGTTTCCAATGAAGACCTAAAAAACAAAGCTGACCGAATTTATAAATTCGTAAGTTCTTCAACTGTTCAGGCATTTTTTATTCCGGCAAACATTGCATCACCGATAGTTGCCACCAAAGAACTGGGAGCAAATAACAAAGCCGAAAAAGCATGGGATGGAGTCATGATCAAACAACACTGCCAGAAGCTAACCGTAAGCCGCCTCGGCGAAGTCAGCCTCAGCAGCGATCAGCATAAACACCATGATAAAGAAAACGCTTTACTTTGGAAATCCGGCATATCTGTCACTGAAGAATAATCAGCTGACTATTGACCGGAAAGATCAGGAACAACCTATTCGTACGATTCCGATAGAAGATATCGGAATCGTACTTCTTGATCATCCTCAGATCACCATCACTCACAATCTGATTGAGGCATTGTTAGAGAATAACAGTGCCCTCATCACTTGTGACCGCAAACATCTTCCTGTAGGACTCCTGCTCCCGCTTGAAGGGAATACACTTCAGAACGAACGCTTTCGCCATCAGGTCGAAGCCTCTCTGCCACTCAAAAAACAACTCTGGTAACAAACAGTACAATACAAAATATCCAATCAGGCATCACTACTCACAGAGGCATGCAAAACCGAAACCGGAAATATGCAGAAATGGGTTCAGGATGTCCGCAGCGGCGACCCCGATAATCTCGAAGCCCGTGCAGCAGCCTATTACTGGAAAAACTTATTCCGCCACT
>JBOFDD010000353.1:0-2584 GCA_051646645.1 Bacteroidales bacterium
GCTACTTTACCACCAAATACTAAACTTGAAGTATACAGAGATATGCTTCCTGATAAATGGAAAAAAGAAGCTAAGGTTGAATAAAATCAATCTTAGCTTCTTTTTTGCTTATGCAATGACAATCGCGGATACGCTTACCATTCTTTTGTAGCAGAATGTTATGCTTTTTTTGTATACGGTATAAATTGTAATATCATAAAAACAAGTAAGTTTTGACGTTTGTTTTATATGTAACTCTTTTCACTGAAAAGAAACAAAGCTTTATTCTCTAACACCTAAAATTCTATGAAAATGTCAAAAGAACTAAGCAAAGATCCCGTATTTGATGGAATAGGTTATGAACCATCGCTTTACTCCCGTTCTATGTTCGTCCCAGTAAAAACCGATTATGATTTTACTGTTTATGCTAATCCAAACAAGGATAAAAATAAGAAGATTCTTGTGGTTTGTACTGAAGAGCAATACCTCGTTATGGCTAACGATAAGAAGTTCTCGACAGGGAATCATCCGGTAGAAACAATGGTTCCGTTGTTGCATTTGAATGCTGCCGGATTTGAAGCAGATATTTATACTCCGACAGGAAATCCGGTGCATCTTGAAATGTGGGCAATGCCAGACGAAGATGATGCTGTGAAAGGAATCTACGAGAAATTAAAGCCTCAATTTCAGAGTCCTAAAAGCTTGCAAAGCTTTGTTGCTCATAATATGCAGTCAGACTGTGAGTATGTGGCTGTGTTTATACCTGGTGGTCATGGCGCATTGATCGGACACCCTTTTAATGAAGATCTTAAAAAAGTCATTCAATGGGTAAAAACAGAAGATAAGTTTATGCTTGCGATTTGTCATGGTCCGGCAGCTTTGCTTGCAGGAGCTATACATGAAGATCCCGATAACTATCCGTATAAAGGATACAAAATGAAATCATTCCCGGATGTAATAGACACGCAATTGCCTTCGATAGGCTATGCGCCCGGAGATCTTCCCTGGTATTATGGTGCTAAGCTCAAGGCTCTTGGTGTAGATATTCTAAATAATGATATTACGGGAGCTTGTATTACAGACCGTAAATTAGTTAGTGGTGATAGCCCTTTAGCAGCGAATGCATTTGGCAAAATGAGTGCAGAAGTGTTGCTTAAATCATAATTCATTATAGTTATTGGCTATTCGGGAAATCGGTTTTCGGATAGCCAATATGCTTTATATATTCATATTCTGCGATTATACTTTCAGCCCTGGTTCAGAGATGATGTTGTCTTGTTTTATTACTTGCAGAAACAGAAGAATGTATCGTTTATTTATTTCTAAAATGGAATTATTCCTCAATTTTTGTAATCAAAAATGGCGGATGATTCAAGAGGTAAATATCATTGTGAAAAAATATCTAAAGGTTGGTAATCAAATTAGAAGCTTTATTTGTTGTATTTAATGCATAGAATAAAGGTTGTGTTTTTGATTTTACGTTTTTCGTAATAGTGTGTTAAAATAAATTAAGTATTTATCTATATATCCTGTTCAGTTTTTAATATCGTTAAAATCGGGAATTCTCATTTTTTTGTTCTATCATGTTGATGTACATTTGTCGTTCTCTGCTCGTATTTACAGTTTTTATATATGGGTAGAGATTGTTGTAAAACTTAGAAACAGAAAAATTAAAATAACTAAAACCAAAAATTGAGATTATGAAATTTCGTCTATTCCCAATTCTTGCATTGATGCTTGTTTTAGCTTCATGCGGAAAGAATAAGAATCAGGAACCTGTGGATTATACCCCGGCGGTAAAAACATCGGTTGCTCAGTCTTTATCTCAGATTAACAAAGACTACGCAGGGGTAGTTCAGAGTGATCGCTTTAGTAATCTTGCTTTCCGTGTGCCCGGACAACTAATCAAATTGAATGTTGTTGCAGGTCAGCGTGTAAAGAAAGGTGAACTAATTGCAGAGTTGGACCCACGAGACTTTTTATTACAGCTTGATGTTGATAAGTATGCTTATGAAACTTCAGGCATTCAGCTACAGCGCTACAAGCGCCTGATGGAGCAGGAGGCTATTTCCAAACAAGATCTGGAGATTGCCGGGACAAATTATGAAAAAGCAAAAGCTACCTACGAAAACTCTGTATACAAAATGCAGGATACTAAACTATATGCTCCGTTCGATGGTTCGATAGAAAAGAAGCTTGTCGAAAATTATCAAAAAGTTCAAGCCGGAGAACCTGTAGTACGTCTTGTTGATGCAAGTGACCTTTATATCTGGTTTACTGTTTCAGATAATAGCTGGAGACTTTTAGAAGATAAAAAAGAGTTTTTTGTTGAGTTTGATGTTTTACCAGGCAAAAAATATAGTGCGAAAGTTAAAGAGATTCTGGATATGTCTCCTGATGGATCGGGTATTCCTGTTACATTAACTGTTGACGATCCTGCTTTTGCGGAAGTTCGCAAACAGATCAAACCAGGTTTTTCTTGTCGTGTTCTTTTTAATGTAGAGCTAAATGCAAATAATGAAGTGTCTGTTCCGCTAACAGCTTTGTTTGCTGATCCGAACAACTCGAAAGATTGTGTATGGGTAATTGAACCAACCCAATCAAC
>JBOFDD010000354.1:0-8963 GCA_051646645.1 Bacteroidales bacterium
AATTAAATACTGGATTGAAATGTCTGACTATGATCTGGAAACAGCTGAAGCAATGTTGTTAACAGGTCGTTATCTCTATGTCGGTTTTATGTGCCATCAAACTATAGAGAAAATACTCAAAGCTTATTGGACCAGTCGGTTGACAGAAGCTCCGATTAAGATTCATTCTCTCTACAGATTATCAGAGAAGACAGAGTTAAGCAAAGATTTATCTGAAGAGCAACTGGACTTTATTGATAAGCTTGAACCTCTGAATATTGAAGCAAGATATCCTTCATATAAAGAGCGATTACTAAGAAGTATGACAAAGGAGTATTGTATGCAACTTCTCGAACAAACAAAACAATTGCAGTTATGGATAAAGAACAAGCTATAAATCTTGCACGAAAATATAAAGAACTTGTGGAGAAGAGTTTCCCTTTAAAAGAAGTTTATCTTTATGGATCATACAGTAAGGGGAATTACACTGCAGATAGTGATATTGATATCGCTGTGGTTGTAGATCATCTTGAAGAAGATTATTTTGAGGATACTTCTCTTTTATGGAAACTTAGACGTAAAATCAGTAGTCTGATTGAGCCAGTTCTTCTTACTGAGGATATTAATAATCCGCTGTATCGGGATATTAGAGAAACCGGGATATTAATAAAATAAACAGACTTTTTTTTCTTGGAAAAATTAGTACAAGAAAAGTTTAGAAAATTTGTTGTCATATTGTCATTTTGCTGTAATTTGTTGTTTTATAGATTCTTATCTATGGCAATATAAGTGTCGGTAGAATGTTGGAAGAATGATGTATTGTCATTGGTATTGTCATGGTTAAATATTTGATTACTAAGTAATAGTGAGGCTAGTGTCAATATGACAATAGAAAATCGAATTTTTTCTCTGGAGGAGAAATAGAAAAGAAAACGGAATCGTTTTGATTGGATATGCAGAAGTATCCGTCAGAGCGATTCCGTTTTTTAGTTTGATTCTACCCGAAGATACGTATGAAGTAGTAAGAACAAAGCAGCAATTAGTTGCGGGATACCTATGAATTATTTTTTTCGAACGTATGATTTATAATTCCGCTCCGGAGCGGAATGACAACCGCTCCGGAGCGGATTGCAATCCGATGCGCATGCGAATACAATCCGATGCGCATCGGAATATATTCGCATGCGCATCGGAAATATAAATCGACCGTATCTCCTTACTAATTTGCGGTGTTATTTTATTAAATGAAAGAATCTTCCGGATAATTGCTACTTAAGTATTTTTAAGTTACACCTTCATAACTTCAGTCTAACCTTGCTGACGTAAGTATATTCACTAATTATTCAACTATATTAATTTGTTTTTTATGATAAATGTCTACATTTGTGAAATAAGTTCGCTATTTTTTTGAAAAAACCATTGAATAATGAGGTGTAATTTGTCAGACTTTATATAATTATTTTGTCTGAGCTTAATACATCGTTGTAATATCATTGTTTGTTTATGAACATTGAACAAAAGCATTTAGAGAGGGTCAGAGGAGGTTCGTACAAGGATTTTCAGATTTTGTATGAGCAGTATGTATCTGTTTTGCAACCATTCGTATATGGACTAACCAAATCACAATCAATAACCAAAGATATTGTGCAGGAGACATTCATGAAGGTATGGGTTAACCGTGCGCAAATTGATCCGACACTTTCATTTAAGTCTTATCTTTTTAAAATTGCCCGTAATCATGTGATTGATGAGTTCCGCCGGCAAATGAGTAATCCCTTGTTTGAAGATTATTTACAACATTGTGAAAGTCCGGAACTATCGGAGAGCGAAACGGGGAAGGAACTTGATTATGATGAGTTTGTTCTCCGGCTTGAAAAAGCAAAACAAAAATTGCAGCCCCGGCAACGTGAGATATTTGAGCTAAGTAAAGAACAGGGATTGTCAGCCTCTGAAATTGCATCAAGAATTAATGTGACGGAACAATCGATCTACAATCAGTTATCATTATCTATTCAAATACTCAGAAAAGAAATGGGCCCTTATTTACCCATGTTTATTCTCTTTTTTGGTTAGAAAGCCTTCGGAATGTTCGAAGGCTTTTCTTTTATCTGCGCAAGACTTAAAAAGTTACTTAATGGTTAAAATATATAAAATATCGATTTTTGAAAGTTAGATAATCCATTCAGCTACGTAATAACATTAGAATACATGAATAATATGAAAGATCCAATATATAGTTTACTTGAAAAATATATTACTAACACAATCAAACCAGAAGAAAGAGAAATTCTAAGATCCATGATAGAGGGTATGACTCATGATCAGTTTTCAGAAGTGCTTACCGAATTATGGGAGAACTACGAACCGTCATCAACCGGATCTCACCAATCTTTCGAAGAGTTTGATAAAATGCTAAGACCTGAAGCTCATGCGCCTTTAGCCGTTTCACCTGTATGGCGAAAAGTATTAAGGGTAGCTGCCATAGTAGCACTTCCGCTTTCAATAGGCTGCGCGGTATATATGTATAATCAGGCTGCCTCTATGCAGAGCCACCTTGAAAAGAACTTTGTTTTTTCGACTAAAAGCGGAGACTGTTCAGAGATCTTGTTACCGGATGGGACTAAGGTAATTCTTAATTCAGCATCAACATTAAGTTATCCGGCAAACTATGGCATGAAAGAGCGCAAGGTTCTGCTTTCCGGCGAAGCTTTTTTAGAAGTAGAGAAAGATAGTCTTCATCCTTTTATTGTCGATACAAAAGATCTTCAGGTTAAGGTTCTTGGTACAACTTTTAATGTGAAAGCTTATGAGAATTCTGATCTGGTAGAGACTACTTTAGTCGAAGGATCGGTTAATGTGAAATCGAAATTAAGAAATAATCAATCACTCACACTGAAACCAAATCAGAAAGCAACACTTAATAAAATAGATGGTCGGCTGTGGGCAGAAGCGAGTGAGGTTTTTTATGAAAAGGCCTGGATAGATGGAAGTCTGGTTTTTCGTTCTGCATCTTTTCATGAAGTATTGCTTTCTCTTGAGAGATACTATGGGTTGAAAATAGAAGTGAGGGGCCAATTTCCTGAAGAAAGATTTACAGGTTATATTCGAGAAAAGAGTATTTGGATAGCATTAAGAATGCTTCAGAATCATTATAAATTTAATTTTCGAAGAGATGAGGATACTCTTTGGATAGAGATACTTTAATTATTATTTAACTACTTAAAACTATGAAATATAATGCCGATGATTAACTCAGAATGAATGATTCGACTCTCAATAGATAGTCTGAATGTACCAATTGAAAAAATATTAACTAATACTTTTAATAACTCTATTATGAAGAACAAAGAAAGAAATAATCAACATTTTCTTTTAAGTGCTTTATTTATGTTGTTTCTGATAGCATTTCCATCCGGAAAGCTGTCTGCACAAAATAAAGATGTGTCTGTTTCAGTCAAAAATGTAACATTAAAACAGCTGTTTGATCAGATTGAGAAAAACACAACTTATCGTTTTGCCTATCTTGATAATGTTTTACCTTCTGCATCAGATGTAAGTCTATCCGTTAAAAATGAAGATTTAACGGCAGTATTAAATATGGTCTTGCCACAGAGGGAGCTCGCTTATACTCAAATGGGCAACACTTTCTCAATTAGTAAAAAAGTAAAAGTCAATCAGAAAAAAGTTTCTCTTTCCGGTATCGTGAAAGACCCGGCAGGTGAGCCGGTTATTGGAGCTAATGTCATTGTACAGGGGACTAATACAGGGACTGTTACGGATTATGACGGAAACTTTACATTAGAAGTGCCTGAAAACTCACGATTGAAAATCTCGTACATTGGTATGACCGATATGTTTGTTGATACAAAAGGGAAAGAATACCTTAATATTAAAATGGCTGACGACTCCAAAGCTCTTGAAGAGGTTGTTGTTGTTGGATATGGTGTTCAAAAACGCGAATCACTTACAGGCTCAATGAATGTAGTAGGAGGTAAAAAACTGAAAGATGTAACCGCACCATCTGTTGAAAATATGTTAAGTGGTAAAGCTCCTGGGGTAAATGTAGCTTCAGGTTCAGGTCGTCCAGGCGAAGCAGCAGCAATTGTTATTCGTGGAAAATCTACAATCAATGGAAGTACAGATCCGTTATGGGTTGTTGACGGCGTTATTGTCGGGAATAATTCAGGAACATTAAATCCTGCTGATATTGAGTCAATGTCTATTCTTAAAGATGCATCCTCAACTGCTATTTATGGTTCTCAGGGAGCAAACGGTGTTGTTCTTGTGACTACCAAAAAAGGAGTTGCAGGTAAAGCTACAGTTCAGGTAGATGCAAAGATGGCTGCAACTTTTCTGAATAGTGGTAATTTTGAAGTAATGGATGGTGCAGAATTGTATGATTATTATAAAACATTTGAGAATCAATCAACAATTAACTTTCCACGCTGGAATGAGGAGTTAAGAAATTCTAATTTCAACTGGTGGGATAATGCAACAAAAACAGGGTTGGCTCAGGATTATAATATATCGATTATGGGAGGTGTAGAAAATATGAAAACATTCTTCTCATTAGGTCTTTATGATGAATCAGGGGCAGTGAAAGGTTATGAATATAATCGCTATAATTTCAGATTCAAAACTGATTATACACCAAAGAAATGGTTGACTATTAAGCCTCAGGTTAGTGGATCTGTTAAACAGGTTGATGATAAAGAACATTCTGTTAGCGCAATGTATTTAAACCTGCCATGGGACAGTCCTTATAATGAAGATGGTTCACTTGTTGGAAATTCACCTAACCCTACATGGGTAAATACTACAGGTTCAAACTACATGTATGACCTGCAATGGAACTTCGGTAAATCAAAAACATATGATTTTATGGGTGGTTTTGATTTTGATATCAAAATCACAAACTGGTTGACATTCAAATCAATCAATAATTATAAGTATACAAACTATACAACAGTTGATTATTCAGATCCACGTTCCTCTAGTGCTCTTTCTGTAAATGGTCGTATTGATGATTATCAGTCAAATTCGACGAGAATTTATACTAATCAATTGTTGCAATATAACCAACGTTTTGGTAAACACGATATAAACGGCTTACTTGCTTATGAATGGAATGAATCATCAGTGAAAGCGAATCGTGGAATTGCGACAGGTTTTGCACCAGGTTTTGAAGTTGCTGATGTAGCAGCTGTACCCGAAAAAGTCGGAAGTTCTATTAATGAATGGGCTGTTCAATCTGTATTATTCAGAGGGAACTATAACTACGATAATAAGTATTTGGGAGAAGTGTCTTTCAGAAGGGATGGAGCATCAAATTTCGGAAACAATGCGAAGTATGGTAACTTCTTTTCTGTAAGTGGAGGTTGGGTTATCAATCGGGAGAAATTCTTTACAGCTGATTGGGTTGATCAATTAAAACTTCGAGCAAGTTATGGATCAGTGGGTAATAGACCTGGAGATTATTACGGTCATTATACGCTTTATACTTTATCAGGGAAATATAATGAAATGCCTGGTGCTATCATCTCTCAGCCAGGAAATCCGGATATGACCTGGGAGAAAACTTATACTGCTGGAATTGGAGCTGATTTTAGAATGTTTAATCGCTACAATTTCTCATTGGATTATTATGATAAAAATACGACGGACCTTCTGTACAGAGTTGCTTTACCAGGTATTATCGGTGTTTCAAGCAGATGGCAAAATGTAGGTAGTCTTAAGAACAGAGGATTTGAGTTTACCGCATCGGCTGATATTTTGAATAAAAATAATTTCTTTTGGAGCGTTGAAGCAAATATTGGACTAAATAGAAATGAAATTTCTGAGTTATATGGAGGAAAATCAGAAGTAATCGTTGGAGATGGTACAGATATTGCGGGTTCTGCAAAAAAAATATGGAAACCCGGTTATGATTCAGATACATGGTATCTAACAGAGTGGGCAGGGGTTGATCCGGCAAATGGGGATCCTCTATGGTTCATGACAGATGAAAATGGGAATCGTGTAAAAACGAATGATTATGGGAAGGCTTCGAAGAACCCTGTGGATTGTGGTACTTACACACCAGATTTCTTTGGTGGTTTTTCTACTTTCTTCCGCTGGAAAAATCTGGATTTGAATGCAAATTTCACCTATTCAGTAGGAGGTAAGATATATAACTATTCAAGAGCTGAGTTTGATTCAGATGGTGCTTATTCTGACCGGAATCAGATGAAACTTCAAAAAGGTTGGTCACGTTGGGAAAAAGAAGGAGATATTGCAACTCATCCATTGGCAAGATATAACAATAACACGAACTCTCAGAAAGCATCATCTCGTTTCTTAGAAGATGGAAGCTATCTAAAGTTGAAAAATGTTACTGTTTCTTATAACCTGACATTGCCAAAATTATATATTCAGAATCTGAGAATATTTGCTTCTGGAGAGAATCTATTTACAATTACTAAATTTTCAGGTGTAGATCCGGAGATTCCTCCTTATAACGGGAAAATTACAGGTGTTGCTACAACTGTTTATCCTTCAACACGTAAAATTGTTTTTGGTTTAAGTCTAACCCTATGATCTCTTGAAAAATGAAGAAGAAAATTTTATTATATACAGCTTTATTATCTGCAGCCTTAACCTCTTGTGACTTGGAAAGGCTACCTTACGACAGATATACAGAAGATGCAATTATGGCTGATAAAGTTACAGCCATGGATATTTTATTAAATGGTGCTTATGGTCAATTAAGAGACTGGTCGGACGTAATGCATCGCGTTGGTGAATATGCGGGTGACAATATTATGATTCGTGGCACATCAACGGATGCCTTTTATTCATTCATCTCATATAAGCATACGCCGGACAATTATCGTTTAAATACATTCTGGAATAATAGCTATAAAATTATTTCACAAACAAGTGACTTGATGAAGCTAATTCCAGCCGGAGATGATCCTAAAGTTCAACAAAAACTTGGAGAAGCGTACTATTTGAGAGGTACTATGTATTTTTATTTATGCAGAGCCTACGGAAGACCTTACTCTCAGAATCCTCAAACTAATCTGGGGGTACCTATTGTAAATGGTATACCGGATAATTTGGATAATATGAAGCTTCCGGATCGTACAACGGTTGAAAATACCTACCGTCAGGCAATAAATGATTTGAGAAAAGCAGAGTCATTGATGAATGAAGATCGTACTGCTGCTTATGCAACTAAGTATGCAGCTCAGGCGATGTTGTCGAGAATTTACTTGTATATGAGTGGAATGTGGGATAACCCGAATACGACCTATGCAGATTCCAGTATTTATTATGCTAACCAGGTTGTGGAAAGTGGAAAATATAAAATGCTTCCACGTGAGACTTTCATGAAATATAATACTTACGCACCTGATGCTCCTTCGCAGACAGAAACCATTTTTGCTGTGAAGCGCGTTTCATCAGAGTATTCCGGATACGATCATTATTATGGTATTGGTGGTATGTACTCAAATATTGATGGTATGGGATGGGGTGAAATGTATGCCAGTCATAAATATTTGTCATTACTCAATAAAAACGGAAGAGGAAAAGATGCTCGTTCAGCATTTATAGATCCTCAGTACTCTCTTGATGCAAAAGGAAACAAAGTACCTGCTTTCAGAGTTGTTGTCGCTACTTATGATAAAGCTGGTGCTGTTAGCGGTTATAAATATATCCAGGCTTCAGTTAGTGAGGAAAATGGGGAGCTTTTTGCAACTTATAAGGAGAATGTTAACGATAAGGAAACAACTTTCAAGTCAAAGCTTACTCTTGTTAGTGCGGAGGATCAGACTTACAGTTTTGTGTATGACGTAGATCATAAGGTTTATACAGGAGAAAAAGACTTCGTAATGTTGCTTAATCGTGTGTATCCGATGTTCTATATTACAAAATGCTCCTTGCAGGATGGAGAATCTCAGTTGCATTCTCCGATTATCTCGCGCTTAGCTGAGATGTATCTGAATATGGCAGAATGTTATGCAAAAAAAGGGGATTATGCAAATGCACGAACAAATTTGAATGTCGTTCGTGAACGTTCACTTCCTGGTTTGGGCTATCAAACGCTGAATGCGTCTAATGCACCTTTGCTGATTGGTGAAGAACGTCAGCTTGAAATGGCATTCGAAGCAGACCGGAGCTATGATGTATATCGCAATGGTGGAACACTGACGCGTCATTATCCGGGTCCTCATGGTTCGTTACTTGAATATCCCGCATCTCATCCGCGTGTAGTGCAGTATATACCTCAGGATCAGATAAATGCACATAATAGTATCGGATGTACATTAACTCAGAATCCTAACTAATACATTAATTGTCAGATCGGAACAGAATATGTTCCGATCTGATTTTATTAACTCTTTAATTAATTGAAGTTTTAACGATGAAGAAATTTAGTTGCTTATTAATCCTTATTCAATGTTTGTTATTCGCTTCCTGTTCGGAGAAAGTTACTCACAACGTTTCTGATAAGGGGACAAAATGGTCGTGGGATCAGGGAACAATAGTAGTGAAAGAACCTGCACGTGCAGCCGGACAAGAAAGTGTTATTGGACTTACAGCTCCAAAAATGGACGGTGTGCGTGTGGCTTTTGTCGGTCTTGGTATGCGCGGGCCGGGTGCGGTAAAACGTTTTACTTATATTCCGGGTGTTGAGGTTGTAGCGCTTTGTGACTACAAACAAGAGAATGCAGAGAGGTGTCAGAAATACCTGAAAGAAGCATCTATGCCGAAAGCTGCGATCTACTCGGGTGAAAAAGGCTATGAAGAATTGTGCAAAAGAGATGATATTGACTTAGTATACATTGCTACTGACTGGTTACACCACTTCCCGGTGGCAGAAGCAGCTATGAAGAATGGAAAACACGTAGCAATTGAAGTCCCTTCCGCAATGAATCTGGATGAGTGCTGGGCATTGGTTGATATGAGTGAGAAAACACGTAAACACTGTTTTATCCTTG
>JBOFDD010000355.1:0-4442 GCA_051646645.1 Bacteroidales bacterium
GATAGATACGGTGTTTTTTACTCTGGTTGTCATTGATTGCCATGTGATTTTCTCCTTTCGGCTGTTAAACCGAAGCAGAGAAGACCTGTATGGCTGCCAGTTTTGTTTTTCATAAGATGGTCACCTCAGGTGGATTTCTCCACTTCGAATCGGTGACCAGCCGTTCGTTAGCTGGCACTCTATGTTTAATGTTCTTCCATCCGTCAACTACGAACACACCTCGTGGCCACGAAGAAGGTGAGCTGATTTCAGGAAAAGTAGTTTTATGCCTTGCTCAGAGCGATTACAAGCAGTTTTATTTAGGTAAAAATAAAAAACAAATTATTTGTATTCATAAATAAAATATTGATTGTTTTCATCTGGAGTGATATAATTAAAATGTGCTTTTAGTGGAAGTGCGATAATCTCTGCCTGCAAGATAATTATAGCTTTAGGCAGTCTGAAAATCGTTTCTTGGAAGTTACCCTGAAGTTATGCAAAGTTTTCAATTTTGTAGGTGTACCAGTTGGAAGAACTTGTATTTGCTACGATTATAAATGAATTAAAAGAGGCTTGGAACAATACGGTTTCAGACCCTGATTTGATTGAGCTCCTATATGATGCAGTTGCTGCGCCAATAGACTTGACTAATAAAAAGGGCGATGCCTTCACCGTGAGCAAAACAACCGCAAGTAAAATTGTTAATAGGCAGCCGGGTGGTAATCCATTAAAAGCAATTAGACAAAAATCAGATAATAAGAAAGTCCTTGATTCAATAGATGGGTATTTTGAGACCAATGTTGTAAAACGCCTATTGGATTCAAAAAAGGATGATTTGATACAGCATCTAAGTGATGTGATAAAGAAAGACAAGGGCATAGCTGATACGAAAAAGTCGTCGTTGCTTGCCCTTACACAAAAAAATACACTTGCCAAATTTTTAGCAAGTGTGTATCTGTATTCACTTGTTCCAAAGAATGTTCGTAAGGAAAATGAGCAGACTGAAATAATAGCTGCTGAGTTAGATGCATACAAAAAGAAACCGCTCCCTGCAATTGCTATACCTGAGGCTTTGAAGGAAGAAGAAAAGAAGTATGCATCAGCGTTGCTAGCGATATATGCACAACTCGAAAATATGAGTGACATTTCAGATGTAGACCTTGCTGTTTACCCAAAGCATAAAGTCCATTTTGATGAGCAAAGAGGATATTACTTTGCTGCGGAGGCAGTCCGAAGAGGAACGAGAGATATTTACGCGAAAACGGACGATGACCAGTTTGAGGTGCTAAAAAATGAAGTTTATGAGGGTGTAAAAGAAATCTGAGAATATGATTATAAAAATGGAATGGATCGTCTCAGGAAAGTTCTGGCACAAGCGGCAGTTGTACAGGTCGGTCAGTGTTGGCTTAGCAAGGATACATATTGGATAGGAAATCCACAGAAAAAAGGAGTATGTCACTTTCTCGTAAAAGAGGATAAGCTGAAAGGTTGGGTGAGAGACGATGATGGTAAATAAAGTCTTCAATTCATATCTTGAAAACTCTCTCCGATTACTGATTTTAATGGATGAGTTTTTTGAGCCAAAGTCTTTAGATATGCTATATGTAGCAGATTTTATGACTGCATATGGAGCAACATTTCATTTATCTAATACAGACTTGAATGGTGAAAACCCTTATAAATACAGTGAATTCGCTTCACGGAGAGAAGTGGTGCAGTCAGCACTAAAGCAGATGGTACGGAGAGAAGTGGTGCAGTCAGCACTAAAGCAGATGGTATTGGATGGTTATGCGGTACCAGTGAAACTGGATAGCGGTATTGCCTATACTATATCTTCAGATGGCGAGGACTACTGTCAGTCGCTGGAAAGTGAATATGCTAAAGAATACCGTCAAGTTGCATCGAGAGTTATAAAATCAATAGGAAACAAATCGGAAAGGTCTGTTATTGCCGCAATAAATCGTATGTCAGCGGATGAGCTAAAAGGAGGAATGGATGCATGAGTAGATTCTATATTAAGCAGATATCTGCAACTGGCACTGGTGTGGAGCCTTCAACTATTCCGTTTCAAGATGGCGTAAATATCATTTATGGTGCATCTAATTCCGGTAAGTCCTATGTAATAAATTGTATCAATTTCATGTTTTATGGAGAAATTACATTTACCAAAGATGCAACTGGATACGATACAGTATCGATGATAATGGAATCGGATGATGGCTATTCTATTCAAATGACAAGAAAAATAGTCGATGGAGCAAAAGGAGAAACTGGCGAAGGAAAAGTTGCTGTTGTCAGTAATGTTCCGGGAATAGATAGCAGAGATTATACAAATAAAGCCGAGTATAGCGCTGTGTTGCTAAAACTCTTTGGGATAATGGAAAGCCACGATTATATTACTCTTCAAGATTTTAAAACGAATCATTTTAGTGTGAGGTCGTTTTTTCATATGTTCTATATAGATGAGGACAATATTTTTAGCAAGAAATCATCACTTGTTTCACCTAAAAATACAAGAATATATGGGAGCTTTGCTGCTCTATGGCTTTTATTAACCGGTGATGACCTACAGTGGTTGCTTCCAGATGAAACAAAAGATGAACTTGTATAGAAAGGAAACACAAAAAACGGGTGTTATTATATACCTCAACAGAAAAAACAGAAAAATTGTAGAACTTACTGAACGTCGTAAAGTACTGGAACAGGATATGGCAGAAGTTGGAGATGTTGATATTGAGGCAAAAATTAATGACATTATTACCGAAATTGAGACAGTTGAAAAACAGATTAAAGAAGCAACAGCTGAAAGTCAACAACTGTTGCAACGCATTTATTCCGTCAGCTCAAAGCTGGAAGAAGCTAAATTTCTAAAAAGTAGATATACTTCACTGCGATCACAATATGTAAGTGATATAAAACGCCTTCGTTTTATAACTGATGGCGAGAAAAAAGGGGTGCAGCATACCCATCCGGTATTTTGTCCTTTTTGTGAGACAGATATCAGTGATAAGCAAAAAGGTCAAGAGTCCTATGTGGAAGCCTCTCAAGCAGAGCTTGAAGAATAAACTTACAAATGCAAGATTTAGAGGCTACAAATAATAATGTTAGCCGAGAAATCAACGCCTTGCAGAATGAAATGTCTACCCTGAATGCTCGTAATGAAGAAATTTCCATCATCATAAATCAGCAGTACAAACCACGTGCTTCTGAATTGCGAGCTATGGTTGAATCGTATAAGCGTGTATTGCTGTACCAACAGGAAATGTATGCACTGGATGCTATGTCAACAGAATTGAGCACAGATGTTTTCAACAAAGAGAATGAGGAAGATTCAGAAGCACCTAAGTTTAACCCAAGAAAGCTCTTTACAGAAGATGGCACTTGGGCTGCGTTGAGTGAAGATTTTGGCACCATGGTGAGTAATTGTGCTTATCCTGGACATCCAGTTTCTCGAATTGATATTGATACGATGGATGCAGTTGTAGGAGGAAAGTTCAAGAAGAACCAAGGAAAAGGCTACCGAGCATTTCTTAATACAATTATGATGTTCAATTTGATGAAGTACTTTGAAAAGAATGCTACCTATGCTCCCAGAATGCTGATACTTGACTCACCCATTTTGTCACTTAAAGAAAAGAAAATTCAGATTTCAGAGAAAGAAAAAGCAACTCCGGGCATGAGAGAATCACTGTTTGACTACATTGTTAAAAACTGTGGAGAGAATCAAGTCATTATTGCTGAAAATGAAATACCAAGCAATGTCGATTACAGTACTGCAAATATAATTGAATTTACTTTGGAAGAAGGAGTAGGTCGCTACGGATTCCTTCGAAGTGAACGATAAATAAAAGTTTCATTAATTTGGCGATTGTAGATAAGGAGATTATACATGGCTAAAACAATAAGCTACAAAAAATTATGGAAGCTGTTAATAGATAGAAATATGACGAAGACGGATTTGCGAGACAATAGTAGTATTAGTACCGCTTCCCTTGCAAAGCTCGGGAAGGATGAGAATCTGACAACTGCTGTATTGCTTAAAATTTGCGATGCATTGGAATGCGACATTTCGGACATTATGGAAATTATTGAAATAGATCATGAAATTAATGAAGAAAAAAAGAGATGAGTCCGTATTTTTGGACATCTCAAGTTTTAGAATTGATACAGTGCATTTATTGAAGTACGCTTTTATATTTATACAGGTGATAAGCGAGGTGTAGCATGAAAACAAAAAAATTACCACCATATGCCCCGACGCTGATAGAATCAACGCGGGCCATTGGGTATTCTCTTGAAGCAGCTGTTGCAGATATTATTGATAACAGTATTGCAGCAGAAGCAAAAAAAGTTGATATTTATTTTTTCCCAATTGATGCCGCGTATATTGCAATACTCGATAATGGCAGAGGGATGTCCGAAACGGAATTGGATCTTGCTATGCAATATGGTAGCAAAAATCC
>JBOFDD010000356.1:0-6596 GCA_051646645.1 Bacteroidales bacterium
AGAAGGATCATAATCCACCCGATACGGGAGATAGCATATTTGAATCCTTTTTGTTTCGCCTGATTTGCAGCATGCAGAGCCATACCAAATATCACCTGAATACCTCCTAACACAATCGACAAAGCCATCAGATTATCCATTGACAGGAAGTATTCTCTAAAGCGAGCCAAAGCTGGCACTTTTGCCAGTTCGATACCAAAGAATGTTCCCGACAATATACCAAATAAAATAGCTCCTGCTCCCAGCCACTGACCTAATGAAAGATAGTCTTTATAGGCTGCAAGTTTCTTTTTGGCAAACGTACAGAAAAGTACGATTAACAATCCATATCCGGCATCTCCCGTACAGAATCCGAAGAATAAAATAAAGAACGGTGCGAGATAAGGAGTTAAATCCAACTCATCGTATCCCGGCAACGAGAATATTTTAGTAATCGGTTCAAAAAGTCGTGCAAACCTCGAGTTTTTTAATAATACAGGAGGTTCGTCACCTTCCTGTTTATCGGTAATCTCGAAATAGATAGACTGATCTTTGAAGTAATCTTCAAGCGCCTGAGTTTTATCAGCAGGCACCCAACCCTCTAACAGCATTACTTTCTGATCTGCCATTGATTTGGTATCCATAAGAACTTTCGAGAACTCAATCTCACCGGTAAGCTTACGAAGTGCTTTTTCGAAAGACGGAAGTTCATTATTAGCAATAACCTTTAATGAGTCTTCAATCTGTTGCAACTCTGTATCAACACCTTCAACTTCTTTAAGTACCTCTTCAAGAGAGATATTCGGTAGTTTTACCCGTTCTGCATCAATTTCAACTATATCTTTCGAGATAGTGATAAAATAATATGTAGAACCAACATTTGTTATAATTGTAGCATTATAGTCCTCTACCCATTGATCAGAGAAGTTCTTTGCTGAGCATGTAAAGAAATCAACGTGATAACCAATTTCACGAAGTCTGTCAAGAGACTCCGGTTTGAAATTACCCCAGGTTGATAACTGATCATACTCTTTCAAAAACAACTGTTTCTGCTGATTGAGTTTATCACGTTTATCGCTTAGTTCATCAAGCTTAGCCAGCGAAGTTGGCAGATCAAAGTTAAGTTTAACCTTCGATTTCTCTGCCGCATCCTTATCTCTGTAATGAGTAAGCACTTTTATAGCCTCTTTTGCTTTATTCGCTTCCAGAATTAAATCTTCGAGATCGGGGTCGTTGATAGCACCTTTTTCTTTTTCAATCACGTGAAGTACACCCAGTTCCCGAATTGCATTCAGGACATCCATATACTCTTTGTGATAGATAAGGAAGCTTACTTTTTTCATTTCTACTACCATACGTCACCCTCCTGTTTCATTTTTTCCTGACGCGATTTCAAAATCTTTTGTGACGATTTAGACAAGTTTTCTTCGTCTTCCATAAATCGTTTGATTTTCCTGATCGCATCCTGATATCCCGGAATTTGAACTTTTTCGAATAAGTTTACCTTTTGAGTTGTTTTCTTACGGGCATGATCCAGCAGGCCTAACTTCAACTCATAGAAGTCGCGTTCGATACCTGTTTTGGAGAGATCCTGTAATAAAGCAATACCGTCAAGAAACCATTTTGGCTTATTAAACATACTAAATGGCTTAACCTCAAACGTGATATCCTCAAGCAGAGGAATACGCACGCCGGCAATTTTCTTAACACCCAGGTTTACTTCTTTTATCGTTACAAGAGAGGCATCAAATTCATTCCATAATGCAAACATATTCGCGTAGCTTTTAATCTGTTGCTCGAGTTTATGTTCCAGGTCATGCACTTCGTCTTTTGACTTTTTCACTTCCATACGCAGGGCACTCTCCTTACTCTTGATAGTCGGAAGAGCTTTCACGCGCATTTTCAGCTGCTTTTCAAGGGTCTGAAGTGATGTTTTATTATATTGAAATTTGATTGCCATAACTTTCTCGGATTATTTCTTCCAATATTTATCTACCAACTCTTGTTTAATATTTACCTCCTCAGGAGTGAAGTGTTCAGAGAATAATCCCCATGCCACATCCAACATCTCGGTGATACCAATATTAACATCAATAGCTAATAGTTCATTTGAATAGTCTTTGGCAAATGCCATCGTACGCTCGTCATAGTTTGTAAGGTCGAAACCATTCTCCATTTTTGTTTTTGCATTAGCTGCATCAGAGAACAGACGAACTGCGGCATTCATCACCTGAGGGTGGTCCTCACGTGTTTTCTTACCGATAACCAACTGTTTCAGACGTGACAACGAACGGAACGGATCGACAATTACTTTACCCACGTCACTATCCTTACGCAAGAACAGCTGACCTTCAGTAATATAACCCGTATTATCCGGAACGGCATTCGTAATATCACCACCTGACAATGTCGTAACAGCGATAATCGTAATAGATCCTCCTTCAGGGAATTGCACCGCTTTCTCGTAGATCTTAGCCAAGTCTGAATACAACGAACCCGGCATAGAGTCTTTCGAAGGAATCTGATCCATACGGTTCGATACGATAGACAATGCTTCAGCATAAGAAGTCATATCCGTAAGCAGTACCAATACTTTTTCATTCTTCTCAACGGCGAAATACTCAGCTGTAGTAAGTGCCATATCCGGAATAAGCAGACGCTCTACTGACGGATTCTCAGTTGTATTAATAAAGCTGATGATACGATCAAGCACCCCCGCATTACTAAATACGTTTTTGAAGTACAGGTAGTCATCATTAGTCATACCCATTGCTCCAAGAATAATCTTGTCTGTTTTAGCACGAAGCGCCACCATTGCCATTACCTGGTTGAACGGCTGATCGGGATCGGCAAAGAATGGAATCTTCTGTCCTGATACAAGCGTATTGTTAAGGTCAATACCTGCAATACCAGTAGCAATTAGCTCCGATGGTTGTTTACGACGCACCGGATTAACCGAAGGACCACCAATTTCAAGCTCTTGTCCGTCCACTTCAGGACCACCATCAATCGGATCACCATAAGCGTTGAAGAAACGTCCTGCCAGCTGATCACTCACTTTCAGTGAAGGTGCTTTCCCTAAGAAGATTACTTCAGCATTTGTCGGGATACCTTCAGTACCCATAAATACCTGAAGCGTTACCTCGTCATTTGCAACCTTTACTACCTGCGCCAGACGACCATCAACGGTAGCCAACTCATCGTTACCTACACCTGTAGCCTTCAGCGTACACGTAGCTTTTGTGATCTGTGTAATCTGTGTAAATATTTTTTGAAATGCTTTTGCTGCCATGTTTAAACCCTTTCTGCGATTAATTTTTTCAACTCGCCTTCAAACTCATAGAAGCTTTCGCTTTTATATTCAGAATAGTTCATCTGTTTGAATAAGTTGATCATTTTCTTGAAATAATCCATTACTTCAAGGAATCCTGTAAACTGGAAGTCTGTACGACAAACGTCAATAATAAAGTCAAGCATATATTTCTGACGATCTATCGGACAAACAGAATCGATTGCATCAAAAGCATCCTGTTGAAGGATAACGAAGTCGATCAACTCTGATTTCCAGAATACAACGTGGTATTCCAATGGCACACCATCGTCACCAAGGATATTGATTTGCTCAGCAATCTCTTTACCTCTTAACAGACGGTTTTTCATTTCATTTACTTTCTCAATCCAGTCCGGAGAAATCAGATCTTTAATATAATCCTCAAACTCAGGATATTCCAGATATTTCGAGTAACTATCGATCGGATTGATCGCCGGATAACGTTTTTTATCCGCACGGTCCTGTTCAAGCGCATAGAAACAACGGGCCACCTTTTTAGTATTCTCTGTTACCGGCTCTTTCAGGTTACCACCGGCAGGTGATACTGTACCGATAAATGTAATTGAACCTGTTGATCCGTTGTTCAGATAAACGAATCCTGCACGGCCATAGAAGTTAGAGATAATTGCAGACAAGTCCATCGGGAATGCATCCGGTCCCGGAAGCTCTTCCAGACGGTTCGACATCTCACGAAGTGCCTGAGCCCAACGCGATGTTGAATCGGCCATCAACAATACTTTCAAGCCCATTGAGCGATAGTATTCAGCCATTGTCATAGCTGTATAAACTGAAGCCTCACGTGCTGCTACCGGCATGTTAGATGTATTTGCCACAATAATTGTACGCTCCATAAGTTTTCGTCCGGTATGCGGGTCATCCAGGTGAGGGAATTCAGTGAACACCTCTACTACCTCATTCGCACGCTCACCACACGCAGCGATAATCACGATATCAGCCTCTGCCTGTTTCGAAATACCGTGCTGCAATACCGTTTTACCTGTACCGAAAGGACCGGGAATAAAACCTGTACCCCCTTCTACAATCGGGTTAGCCGTATCAATTGTACGAACACCAGTTTCAAGCAATTTAAACGGACGCGGTTTTTCTTTATAAAGTGTTACGGGACGTTTTACCGGCCATTTCTGGATCATATTTACTTTTATGTCCTCACCCTGCTCATTTGTCAGAACAGCGATTGTTTCATAAATTGTATATTTTCCGGCAGGTGTAAGCTCCTTCACTTTGTATTCACCTTCGAACACAAACGGCACCATAATTTTATGCGGCTGGAAGTTTTCATCCACCTCACCTAACCAAGCACCAGCTTTAACCACATCACCAACCTGTGCAATTGGCGAATAGTCCCAAAGTTTATCCTTATCCAATGGGAAAGTATAGTCTCCACGTTTAAGGAAAACACCTTCCATTTTATCTAAGTCATTTTGAAGACCATCATAGTTTTTCGACAACATACCCGGTCCGAGAGTTACCTCAAGCATATGCCCGGTAAATTCCACTTCATCGCCTACGCGAAGTCCACGGGTACTTTCGAAAACCTGCACATACGCATTTTTACCGATAACCTTAATGACCTCAGCCATCAAACGGGTACCGTTCAAAATTATATAGCAAATTTCATTTTGTGAAACAGGACCGTCCACCTCTACGATTACGAGGTTGGCAACAATCCCTTTTACGATTCCTTTAGTACTCATTATCGTTTATTTTGAAGGAATATTTATTTCTTAAATTCGTCAGGAAGTTCAACTTCTTGCTTCAGATCCTGAATAATTTTACGGAACATCTGCTCACCGGTTTGTTTATCCAGAGTAAGCCAGCGTTGCGTCATTTCCAGTTTGAATAAGAATGACAAGAGAACTTCAACCGAAAAGTAATGGAAGAACGTATTATCGTCTAACCACTTCCATTTAAAGAGATCTATTTTACGCTCACGCTCAACAATATCACTCTCATCTGAAAGTTTTGCTATTTCTCCATAGTAATCCAGCACATCAGATAACCCGAAATCGCGGGCTCCGGACGTACTAAGCAGTCGTGCCACATGATTCTGTCCCACGACTACATGCCGGGGTTCCAGTCCATGTTTACGTGCCGAAATAGCCGAAAGAATATTATTTACATTCTGATTCAAAACCACCCATTCTCTGTAAAATGAATTTTTGGTTGTCACCAGATATTCATAATAAAGTTCAGTCAGTCTGTCTTCCCATGAAAAATCGGGAGCATTGTCTTTCCCCGCTTCTTCAAGATATTCTTTCAGAAAGCTGATCAGATAATATGGGTATTTTCTTTCAGAGATCGGCTCTTCCTCTTTAATGCATCGCACTAATTCATCAAAATCATCATTAGAGAACAATGAGGGCTGTGTAAAAACAGCTTCTTTATCGCGTAGATAATTTAATAAATTTTGATTCTCACGATTCAAAAAATGAAGTTCTACAAGTGCATAGTCACTCTTGCTCAATTCGTCTTTTAGCTCTGCGGCAAATTGATCAACGGTATAACTTAGCTTCGAATCATCCAGCGTAATATCCGGAAGTCCAGCCACCAAGCAATAATAATTACGCATACTTCAAAGTTTATAGGGTTCGATCCGACCGACTATTCGATCAGAATAATAAATTAACCAGCTGCGGACGCAAGAAATCTTTGAAGAAAGCGATAAACTCGTCTTCACCAAAAGTAATCTTATAAGCACCGTTAGATGGAGAAATAACGAAAGAAGTATCTTTACCGTTTACTTTTTCGATTTTCACGCTCTTATCCAATAAATCTTTTGCTTTTGCCTCGAAGTATCTAGTAAGCTCGTCTGCCTGAGATGTAGATATAACAATTGATTCTCTTTTCACCCATTCCTGAGCAATAGTAAGCATTAATTGATTTAAGAATGCCTTATCGTTAAGCATATCATTCACTGAAGCAGTTACCAACTTGTTTGAAATCATCGAAACAATTTCATTACGCAATGCTTCCAATGCCTGATTCGCGTATAATTTAATTTCGGAATGTGTGTTTTTCGAAAGCTCGTCTGCGTTTTTCTTAGCATCAGCTAAAATCCGGTCAGCTTCTGCCTGAGCTTTGGTTATAATATCCTGCTCCTGCTTTTTAGCATCCTGAATTATTCTTTCCGCTTCCTGATTACCTTTTTCTACACCTTCCTGGTAAATCTTATCTGTAAGAGATTGAATTTTTGTATCCATACAAAGGGGTTTTAATTTTTTATTGTTGGCAAATATATAAATTAAAACCAAAGAAAAAAGAACCT
>JBOFDD010000357.1:0-6000 GCA_051646645.1 Bacteroidales bacterium
ATTACAGCCTGTATATCTGCAGTTTAGTGATGTGAGAAACTTTAGTTAGTGCATTTACAATCCTGCAATATATAAATAAGATCAACAACAAACCTATTGGTAGAGTTAAGTACGCACTAAATTAATTCCGCCAACGGGTCATAAAGGAAAACTTAGCTCTACCTTGGTTAAACAACTTGCATTGTACGTGACAATGTACAGTCCTTTGCAAATGGCCGCCGACCTGATAGAAAACTACAGAAAATACCCCGATGCTTTTCAGTTCATCAAGGATGTAGCCGTAGACTGGGATAAAACAGTTGTTCTCGAAGCTGAACCTGGCGATTATATCACCATTGCCCGTAAGGCAAAGGGAACAGAAGAGTGGTATATTGGAAGTATTACGGATGAAAATGGAAGAAATGCAACAATAGATTTCAGTTTTTTACCGAAAGACAAAACATTTGAGGCTATTATCTATGCCGATGGTAAGGATGCTGACTGGCAAAATAATCCGAAAAGCTATCAGATTACAAAACGAAAAGTCACTCATAAGAGCGTTATAAAACAAAAAAATAGCCCGGGGTGGAGGAGTAGCGATAAGCTTGAAAGAAACAAAATAGAAAAAGAAGAGAGGCACAGTACGAATGTGTTGTACCTCTTTTAATTTATCCACCATATTGTGTATCTTTGCGTCTTGAAGTTAACAGAATAAATCGACTCAATTTGTTACCAGCATATATAAAACGTTTTCGAAATAAAAGAGGATATGGTGTCCACTCGCCTTTTGCTTTTCATCTGATCACGGAAATTATCCGTGAAAAGTATCCGTATTACAAATTTGAAGTAATTGACGAAGCAATAAATAACTTTTGCGAAGAGGAAAACAAACATATTACCGCTAAAAAATTCCACATACTCTTTCGTCTGATAAACCATTTGCACAGTAACCGTGTTTTAGAAATCGGAAGCTATTATGGACTATCTACTCTGTCAATGGCACTTTGCGGAACGGAAAAAAGCATAGAAGTCCTTCCTCTTAAAGAAAGAGATTTCGCCAGAATAGATTCACTAACAACCCTGTATAAACTAAAGAATATCAGGATATTGTCTAACAAATCTGCGATAGAGGGCTCTTTTGATTTCATTTACATTCATGCACCTATTGCAGGAATGACTCTTTTTGAAACATATAAGTTCATAAAAAGCTTTGCTAAAGAGGACGGAGTCATTCTTATTGACCTAATCCGTAAGGATAAAGAGACAAAAAGAGAATGGAAACAGATCCTGAAATACGAGGCACCACAGATGGTCATTGACCAGGAAAAAAAAGCCTTATTATTTTTAGACAAACGGTTAAACCCAAAAAGTTATATGATTTAAACCATGAACAAAAAAAGTTTATTGTATACCAAAACCGGTGATAAGGGTACAACTTCTCTGGTAGGAGGGACCCGCATATCAAAAGCTTCTGTACGGCTGGATTCCTACGGAACAATGGATGAGCTAAACTCATATATCGGACTTTTGTTATGTGAAATGGACGACAATGAGCCTGAAAAAGAAACATTGCGTTTTATTCAGCATAAACTCTTTTCAGTAGGAGGTTATCTGGCAAGCGAACCGGATTCACCTTATTTCAAACCGGGATGTACTGTCAGCGAAGATAATATTAAGCACATCGAAATGCATATTGATTCGATAGATGCTAATTTGCCTAAACTGCATGCGTTTGTCCTTCCAGGAGGAAGTAAGGCTGCTGCTGTAGCCAGCATCGCGCGAACTATATGCCGCAGAGGAGAACGAATTATTTGCGCATTAAATGAAGAATCACCGGTTGATGATACCGTAATGCGCTTTGTGAACAGACTTTCCGACTATTTATTTGCTCTTTCGAGAATGCTCTGTCTGAAAGAGAGTAATGAGATTTTTTGGGATAAAGATTGTATCTAAAAAAATAAAATATATTTTTGCGGACATTTTCAAAACGATCCTATTTAAAATATAAACCATTTAATATAAAACAGCTATGTATTGGACTTTGGAACTGGCATCAAAACTGGAGGATGCTCCATGGCCTGCTACAAAAGATGAGTTAATTGATTACGCCATGAGATCAGGTGCACCTCTTGAGGTTATCGAAAATCTTCAGGAGATGGAAGATGAAGGCGAAATTTATGAATGCATCGAAGATATCTGGCCAGATTATCCGAGTAAAGAAGATTTCCTTTTCAATGAGGAGGAGTATTAATATTCATTGACAAGAGTGGAAACGCCGGAACGGGATTTATTTCGTTTCGGTGTTTTTGCATATTATCGTTTCGTCAAACAAAGAATTGCGACTTCTTTTATTAGGATTTCACTCTGATTATTATACTTTTGCACTACACAGACAAAGAATACAATTGTACCAAAACTCTTCTTCTTTTTCACACAAGACAAGTGAAGGGTGAGGGTATGACAACCATTAAATTAACGATGTTCAGATGAAAAAAATCGATTTTAAAAAATCATTACCCTATCTGCTGACC
Source organism: Bacteroidales bacterium (assembly GCA_051646645.1). Lineage (GTDB taxonomy): Bacteria > Bacteroidota > Bacteroidia > Bacteroidales > UBA7332 > UBA7332. The sequence goes on from JBOFDD010000357.1 coordinate 2,511, forward strand.
ATTGGGTTTTTCCTTGCTATTTCAGTACTCTATTTTACACCTGACATTTTTGAAGGTAAAGTACTGTTTCAGGGAGATACGCAACAAGGGATTGCCAATGGGCAGGAGGCAAAAGAATTTTTCGAGCAAACAGGTGAAAAAACACGATGGAGTACGCATCTGTTCTCCGGAATGCCAACCTACCAAATGTCGCCTTCGTATGAATCTGATGCTACATTGCGTGTGCTTTCCAAAATATACTCACTATTCCTTCCCGGACCGACTTCACTGATTTTTATTATGCTTATGGGATTCTTTATCCTGATGAAGTCATTAAAAAACAGTACCGGACTTTCTATTCTTGGGGCAATTGCATGGACTTTCTCGTCCTACTTCTTTATCATTATTGAAGCCGGACACATCTGGAAGTTTGTTGCACTGGCATATATACCACCAACAATTGCAGGATTAATATGGACTTACAGAGGACAATACCTGAAGGGGGGAATCGTATATACGATTTTCATGGCTTTTCAGATATTATCGAACCACATCCAGATGTCCTATTATTTTGCTTTTCTGATGGTTGGTCTGGCTGTTGCATACCTGATTGATGCAATAAAAAACAAAACATTGGCCGGATACTGGAAAGCTACTGCAACTCTTGCTGTCGGATCGGTTCTTGCAATTGGCATGAACAGCTCAAACCTGTATCATACTTATGATTACAGCAAACACACAATCCGCGGGAAATCTGAGCTTGTTGATGAAAATAAAAAACAGACTCCTGCCGGACTTGATAAAGAATACATTACTGCATGGAGCTATGGCGTAGATGAAACATGGACTTTGCTTGTTCCGAACTTTAAAGGAGGAGCAACCGGTTATATGGACAAAACTGCAATTGCTGATGCTAAACCGGAATATCGTGAAACATTAAGCCAGATGAACCAATACTGGGGCGATCAGCCGTTCACGTCAGGTCCTGTTTATGTGGGAGCATTTATTCTTATGCTGGCTATATTCGGCTTTATCGTTGTAAAAGGTCCGTTTAAATGGGCTGTTCTTGCTGTAACGCTGCTCACACTTATTCTCTCGTGGGGTAAAAACATGATGTTCCTTACTGATTTGTTTATTGACTACTTCCCGATGTACAATAAGTTCCGTACAGTTTCATCAATTCTTGTTGTAGCGGAATTTACGATTCCTTTGATGGCAATCCTGGGATTGAAAGAAATTCTTGAAAATCCGAAAGCTCTCCTTAAAGAGCATAAAACAGCCACAATTGTTTCTTTTGCAGCAACCGGAGGTATATCATTGCTGTTTGCTCTGGCTCCTGGATTTTTCAACAACTTCCTGAGTGCACAAGAGGCTGCTGCATTCTTGCCTCAGGCTCAGGGAAACCCTCAGGTATCTGAGATTCTTTATGCTCTCGAACAAGCTCGTATGTCTGTTATGAGTTCCGATGCATGGAGAAGCTTTTTCATCATCCTGGCAGGATCTGTAATTCTTTTCCTTTACACAAAGGGTATTCTGAAGAAAAATCTAACGATTGCTGTTTTGATCGCTATTTGCTTGATTGATATGTGGAGTGTGAATAAACGCTACCTGAACAGCGAAAACTTTGTACCCAAGAAAAAAATTGAAAACCCATTCCCTAAATCACCTGCTGATGAGGCTATCCTTCAGGATAAAGATCCAAATTACAGGGTATATAACCTGACTCGTGATCCTTTTAACGATGCTACAACATCTTATTATCACAAGTCAATCGGAGGATACCATCCGGCTAAACTTCGCAATTATCAGGATCTGATCGAGCATCAGATTTCAAAAAACAACATGGCAGTTATCAACATGTTGAACACAAAATATCTGATTGTGCCGGGCGAGGGCGGACAACCTCAGGCTCAGTTGAATCCGGGTGCATTAGGAAATGCCTGGTTTGTAAATAATATCCAGTGGGTAAACAATGCAAACGAGGAAATGAGTGCTTTGGATCATTTCAATCCTTCGGAGACAGCAGTTATCGATAAACGATTTGAAAAGTATGTTACTGATGCTGCACAAATACGTAAAGACTCAGCTGATCAGGTTAAACTGACTCACTTTGCACCTAATGCACTGACCTATTCGGTAAATAATCCGGAAGGAAAAGGCTTTATCGTGTTCTCCGAAACATTTTATGACGGATGGAAGGCTACGATTGATGGAAAAGAGCTACCTATCGTTCGCGTAGATTATGTACTGCGTGGTCTTGAAGTGCCTCAGGGAAATTACGAAATAAAATTCGTTTTCGAACCAACATCAATCACTGTTACCGAAACAATTGCATATGTTTCGATGACTATTCTGATAATCATTTTACTTTTTGTCGGATACAAAGAGTTTAAATAACAGATCACTAATTGCGCAGATAAATGTTTAGATTTAATCTGATATTCTTCTTGTTGTTTTGTGCTTTTGCCCAAGTGGCAAAAGCACAATTCGACGCGCAATTCAGTCAGTACTGGATCTCTAAAAGTTACTATAATCCGGCTGCGACCGGACTTACTTCAGACATTAACGTGGCGGCTCAGTTTCGCCAGCAATGGGTAGGAGTCAAGAATGCTCCACAGTCGTTCGTTTTTAACGGCGAGATGCCCGCTTTTTTTCTTGGAAAGAACCACGGTGTGGGACTTTCTCTTTTTAACGAGAGTATTGGTCTTTACAAAAACTTAAGTATAGGCCTGCAATATTCATATGGTTTCCGCATTTTGGGAGGAAATCTGCGAATAGGAATACAGCCATCCGTCATAAGCTCCAAATTCGACGGAACTCAGGTAGAAATACCTAACAGTGGCGCACACAATCCCAATGACCCGAGCATTCCGACTACTGAAGTAAACGGAACCGCTTTTGACCTTTCTTTAGGCACTTACTATCAAAGAGAGAATTTATACATAGGCTTTTCTTATATGCATTTGATTAAACCTACAATGCAATTAGGCGAAACGAATGAAACATATATCCCCGGCACTCTTTATGCTACAGCCGGCTATACATACCTTTTCCCGAATTCACTATTGGAAATAACACCCTCATTCCTGTTTAAATCGGATATGATATTTTCTCAGTGCGACTTTAATGTCATGCTTACCTACAATGACCGTATATTCGGTGGAGCCGGGTATCGACTGGGTGATGCATTTAATCTTTGCTTCGGCCTACGTTTTGGTAAAGTAAAATTCGGATATTCCTACGATATAGGTACCTCTGCCATTGGTCGTGCAAGTAAAGGCAGCCATGAGGTATTTGCAACTTATACGTATAAACTTGATCTGAAATCCGGTTTCCTTTTACAGGGAAGAAAACGGAGTGTCAGGTTTATGTAAATAAAAGAAGTTCGCAATTATCTTTTTTAATTTGATTAGAATATAATATATTTGTAAAGAACTCGTTATAGATAATAATGAGTAGTTTACTCTAAGAAACGTTATAAAATCACTATCCCAAAGATATGAGAATATTT